>CAKPXD010000019.1 GCA_934201655.1 uncultured Streptococcus sp.
GGAGATCCTTGGCCATAACCCGTTGCTTGGTCCGAAGGGTGCCAATGGCCTGAATCAAATCACGGTATTCAGCCGCACGTTCAAATTCCATGCTCTGAGAAGCAACATTCATCTTTTCCTTGAGGTCATCGATGATTTTATCATCCTGTCCCTTGAGAAAATCAGAAACTTCTTGGGCCATGGCTTTGAAATAGGCCTCATCTTTATGGCAGACAGTATGTGCCATACACTGACCTATATGATAATAAAAACAAACCTTTGATGGCGGATTGGTACACTTGCGAAAAGGAAAAATCCGGTCTAAAAGCCGCTTGATTTCATTGGCTGCCCCCACATCCGGATAAGGGCCAAAATAAAGTCCACCGTCTTTTTTGACCTGACGGGTGATAATCAAGCGAGGATAGCGCTCATTTGTGATTTTGATAAAAGGATAGGACTTATCGTCCTTGAGCATGATATTGTACTTAGGCTTGTTTTCCTTGATTAGGTTAATCTCCAAAAGGAGGGCTTCAATATTAGACTCCGTGACAATAAACTCAAAATCTACAATCTCAGACACCAGGGCTTCTGTCTTGGTATCGTGGCTCCCACGGAAGTAGGACCGCACCCGATTGCGCAGATTTTTAGCCTTTCCTACATAGATAATCGTACCGTTTTTATCTTTGTGAATGTAACAACCAGGGCTGGTCGGCAAGAGCTCCAGTTTTGATTTGATCAAGTTATTCATAGTTCCATTATAGCAAAAAGGCCTTATCATTGCTGACATCAAGAAATCCTATTTGAGCTTAAAAATACTTATTCTCCAGATCCGTAAAGTTCCTGAACTGCTTGAACATCTTGAGCTTGAATACCATAGTAGGACCCCGCTGGTTGCATGACTGAAACTTCATTGGTATGTTCCAAACCAATGGCATGCCCTAGCTCATGTTCTGCCGTATGCAAGATACGATCATAGGTATAGCCATAATTTGGATTAGATAGATAGTAATGATTCAAACGAACGGTTACCGAAGTGAATTGTTTGGTTAGGAGATTTGTTTGACTCTCTGCCTCGCCAGCAACAGCTGTCGAACCATCGTTCATTTCGGTAGCGAAAATATTGGCCTGATCCGGTTCTGTTACAAGCACAAAGTTAAAAGTACCGGTCTGATTCCAGTTGGCAATAGCCTCAGCGTAGGCTTTTTGGAAGATTGCATCCATTTGGGGATCAATATAAATCGTTGCTTGCGCCTTTGGCCATTTTGCTCCTGAATCTTGATGATGATCTGTCTGAGATAAGCCTTGCAATTTGCCAGTTTCTTGCCATTGTTGCCAACCTTCTTGGCCAACTTGAACGAGTTTAGTTACTTGATTGAAAGTGCCTGATAAATCCCCTGTTACATACCAGAGAACACCAAAAACGATGAGAATGAAGAAGATAAGCGTCCATACAAGACGCCAAAACAGGCGCAAAATTCCTAGTAAAAATCGATATAAAACACGAATAATCCAGCCCATGATTGCCCACCTTTCTAAAAAATAAGAACCCATCTTTATGCCATGGATTCCCATTCTAAAGATAGATTCTTTATTTTACTGAAACAAACTGAAAGAAAGCTAAAATCAAGACAAGCGTTCTTCCAAAACAAAATCGATTGGCAAGGTAGTTAAAAAACGTTCCAATTGTTTTTCCCAATAATACCACTCATGGGTTCCTGCACTATGGGAATAGGTCACATCGAAACCAAGTTTCTTAAGATTTTTAACTGCTAGATTATTGGCAGAGTAGAGATAATCCTGTTCGCCACACCATACCCAAAGCTTGGTTTTCTTATCAGACTTTTTGGCGAGTGTTTCAAGTGAGTAAGGGCTATTCACCCAATCATTAACTTTACCAAAAACACCTCTCCAGTAGGCACGCGTCCCTAAATCTTGACTTTCAGGAGAAAACTCCTCGAAACTAAGTGCCCCAGAAAAGCTAGCGGCATACGAGAAACGGTCAGTTGACAGTGCCAATTTGAAGGAACCGTAGCCTCCCATTGATAAACCAGCAATGAAGGTTTTTTCTCGCTTACTTGTCATATTAGGGAAGAAGCGTTTGAGCACCTTAGGCAATTCTTCTGCTAGAGCTGTATAGTAGTTATAGCCATACTGAGTATCTGTGTACCAGCCATTACTTGTATTTGGCATGACAACAATCAGATTGGTCCCTCGTAGCAAGCGTTCTACATTGGTCCGCTTGAGCCAACTGTTATGATTTCCTGACATCCCATGAAGGAGATAGAGAACAGGGATATCTGTAGAGTCTGGTTCTGTCACCCGAGATGCATCAGGGTAGAGAACATTTACACCCCACTCCATATCTAAAACTTCTGAGTAATACTCAATCTTCATTACTGCCATAACTTGCTCCTTATTGGTTTGAGATAAGAAAAAGCCGAAACTCGACTTTCTCTACTGCTATTTAATCCTTATTTTGCTTCCATGACTACTGGTAAGATGGCTGGACGACGCTTGGTTTGTTCAAAAAGGAATTTTGCTAAATTGTCACGAACCTTCCCTTTAAGATCAGCCCAGTCAAAATCCTCACCTTGGAGATAGTCTTCAACGGTTTGGTTTACCAACTCTGTACTTTCGCGCAGAATATCACGACTCTTCTTGAGATAGACAAATCCACGCGTATGTACTCGCGCTTTAGCGATGATTTTCTTCTCACGACGGTTAACAGTGATAGCTACGATAAAGATACCATCTTCTGACAAGACCTTGCGGTCACGAAGAACAACATTACCAACATCCCCAATGGCATTCCCGTCAATCAAGACATCGCCTGCAGCAACAGCACCAGATGGAACAAAGTCCCCATGCTCATAAGACATAGTTGTGCCTTTTTTCGGGATAAAAATGCGTTCTGGCAACAACCCAACAGCCATAGCAGCCTTGGCATGAGCGTCCAACTCACGGTATTCACCCTGGATTGGGAAGAGATACTGGGGTTGTAAAAGATTAATCATCAATTGCAGATCACGCGCATTCCCATGTCCTGATACACGTAAGCTTTGAGTAATCGGTTTAACGACACCACCTGCTTGGTAGACCATGTTTTCTACACGTGCCATCACAGCTTCTTTAGCGATTGATGGCGTTGTAACGATATAAACCAAGTCTCCATCCTTGATTTCAACATAGCGGTGACGACCGATGGACATTTTACGGAGTCCATTAATTGGTTCACCCATACGACCGGTTTCAAGGATAATTAACTCGTGGTCTTCAAAACGAGACATATCTTTAGGTTTAATCAAGAGACTTTCGTTAGCCAATGACAATTTTTTCAAGCGAATAGCTGTACGAACGATATTTTCAATATCAAACCCAGTCAAAACAACGCGACGTCCTGTCTCTGCAGCAGCATCAAAGACTTGCTGAATACGAGAAAGGTTACTTGCAACAGCGGCTACAATGATACGTCCATCCCAGTCAGAAATGGTTTGCTTAATTTCATCACCAACTTCACTTTCGCTGGCTACTTGAATATTACTGTCTGCGTTTGCTGAGTCGCTTAGAAGGGCTAAAACTCCTTCGCGACCGATTTCTGCTAAACGACCAAAGTCAGTCGCATATGATTCGCTAGCCGTTTGGTCAAATTTGAAGTCCCCTGTATAAACGATACTTCCTTCAGATGTTTTCAAAACGACACCCAGACTCTCTGGGATAGAGTGAGTTGTGCGGAAGAAGGAAACCTCCGTACCGCCAAAGTCGATTTCTGTATTTTCATCAATAACATGGAAATCATCGAATTTTTTAGCACTATCATTTCCTTTAACAAAAAGCTTAGCAAGCTCAATTGTCAACTCTGAACCAAAAACAGGAACTTTCACTTCTGACAAAAGATAAGGAAGAGCTCCAATCGCATCCGCATGTCCGTGCGTTAAAAAGACACCAGCAATACGGTCGCTATTTTCAAACAGATATTCCATGTTTGGAATAACGACATCGACACCCAACTGCTCATTTTCAGGATATTTTAAACCTGCATCTAAAACAAAGATTGAATCGTTAATTTCTGCGATGTACATGTTTTTCCCGTTTTCACGAACACCGCCTAAAGTTGTTAATTTAATATTGGTCATTTTCCCTCCGAAGTATTACTATAACGTGTTTGTAGAGTCTTCACAACTCTCTTTTTGTAAAAGTCCAATTTACTTTTATCCGAATCTTTTCCTCTCATTATACCATTTTTTTACTAATTTTCAAAATGAAGATAGGATTTCAACTAGAGAACATTCACCACTGATAACCGAATCGCTTTGCTTTGTTTTCTCTTTGCGAAATCTCTGTCCGCTAAAGGACCTAGGGCCTTACTTCACAAACAGATACTCGGCAAAAAATCGTAATAAGAAGCTTTCTCACAAATAAAAAAAGATTTAGAAGCTCTAAATCTTTTTAATCATCTTTAGTTTGGATAAATGTAAGTAACTTTACCTAAAAATTCATGTGGATTAAAGAAACCACGATAGTTAGCAATTTGTTTTTGACGTCTGTAGTTTGCTTCCAATACCTGAATAGAATTTTCATTTTGTACATCTGTCACATAAGCAACGTGTCCATATTCACCACCGTCCCAAACGGCGATTGCACCTACTACTGGAACATCTCCTACACGATAACCTTGAGCACTAGCATAAATCGCCCAAGTATTAGCATTTCCCCACCAGTTACTAGCCCAAGGAGCCAATTCTTTTACGCCCCATGTACACTGACCAACAGGATATGAGTTCCCATAGTTTGTCGGAGTATTCACGACAACATCATCATCTGAAGCAGGATTCAAAGTACTAGTTGCCTCAGAAGCCGGAGCGCCGTATGAATAAGTAGCCTGAGCTGGACCGCTTACTTCTAGCACATCCCCTGGGTGGATCATGTCAAAAATGCTTTTTCCGTTATTTGCTGCCAACTCATAAGGATCCATGCCATTTGCAGTAGCAATACCAAAAAATGAATCTCCGTCTTGGACAACGTAAGAAGATGCACTAACAGTTTGAGCTCCAACTGTCGCCAAAATAGCTGTAGATGTTAAACCAAGAGTCAGTTTAGCAACTGTTTTTTTCATAATAATTTTCTCCTAAATTTTATTGATTATTTTTAATTTTTTTGTTGACAAGAGAATCATACCTGATTTACATGTCAGTTGTTTTAGAATTATGTTGTAGTCATGTTACAAATATGTATACTTTTACTACATAACATTCTAAAGAACAAATAATTTAAAAATTATAAGAGACAACAAAAAACTGAGATAGATTATCTCAGCTTCTTTTCTTCTATTTTTCCATTAAAAAGTCATAGATTTCCTGCACCGTACCTAGTGCCATCATTTCTTGATCTTTAACAGTTTGTTTGAGATTTTGATAAATCTGACTTTCAGCGATGTCCCGTTTATCAGCATCTTTATTTACTTTCATTACACCATTCTCAATTGTGACAAAACCAAGTTCTTCAAAAATCTGAATCATTTTGACTAGCAAGATCTGTTCTATCTTCAAATAAGCTGATAAGTCCTTGAGCTTATAACGAATATCAAATTCTGGGAACTGGTAGATTGTCTTATAAAGCTTAGCGAATTGCTCTCTTGTACCATAACCTGTCAAATAGTATGCTTTAGCGATATCATTTTTAAAGTAAATAGCAGAGAAATCCTGTTCTTGCAACACTTGTTTGAGAAGACCGAGATCCTCGGGAATATTTTTTACAACGATTGCTGGGCTAGAAAACATTTCTGGTAAATCACTGGTAAAATCTAGGACAGGCACTCCCTCTGGTAGCTCTACACTCTTACTACGGATGTTAAAAAGTTGAACACCGTCCACACGGGCATCTACCATCATCAACTGGAGGGTTGTTTGCCCATTCCATTGGTTAACAGAAAGGGTAACTGCCAATTCCAGTTGTTTTACCTGAGAAAACTCTGTAGCCTTTGATCCTTGACCAAAAGCTACTACCTCAAAGCTCGCGGTCCCTTTGGAAATCTTTAATTTTAGATGACTATCTCCCGTTCCCATAGAACGAGCATTTTCAACTTGAAAATCTCGAATATAAAAAACAGGTTTTTGGTTATCCATTCCAAAAGGAGCTAATCGTTCAAAACTTTTAACCGTCTCTAAACTTAGGCTTTCCAAATCTAATTCTTCATCTAGATATAATGTATTCTTGCCCTTGGCATCTATCCCTTTGTCTTTTACATAAGACTCTAAAATTTCCGACAAGGTGTCTAGCTGTTCCACTTCAAGTGTCATACCTGCAGCGCCTGCATGCCCACCAAAGGCGATAAAAAGTTCCCGATGCGGATTCAAGGCTTCAAAGATATCGACTGCTTCAATACTTCGAGCACTACCCTTGGCACGACCATCTTCAATATTCAGAACAATAACTGTCTGCCCTAATTCTTCCAACAAGCGCCCAGCTACAATCCCAAGCACTCCTGGGTTCCAACCTTCTTTGGCTAAAACTTGAACACTTTTGTTAGGGTCTACCAAACTTTTAGCTTCTTCATAAATGGCTTGAACGATTTCCTTGCGTTCTTCATTTTTTTCTTGAATCATGAGGGCAATCTCACGCACCTCTTCATCATCAAAGCCAGTTAGTAACTCAATAGCAGGATTAGGATCATCCAAGCGCCCTAGGGCATTCAAGCGAGGCGCCAACTGAAAACCAACCGTCTCTTCTGTAAGGTCACTACTAGAAATCCCTGCTATTTCAAATAACTCTTGAAGCCCTATTCTTTGGGTATTGCGCAAAACTTCTAGACCATATTGAACCATGATTCGATTTTCATCTGTCAAGCTGACCATGTCTGCAATCGTCCCAATAGCAACCAAATCAAGCAACTCAACCTGTACCTCTTCCAAGAGGGCACAAGCTAGTTTAAAAGCCACTCCACAACCCGCCAAATGTTTAAAAGGATAGTCTGATTCAGGATGCTCCGGATGAACGATTGCATGAGCATCTGGTAAGACCTCTGGTAGAGAATGGTGATCCGTTACAATAACATCTACTCCCATAGATTGAGCCAAGTCAATGGCTTCATGCCCTGCAACTCCATTATCTACGGTTACAATCAAGGATATCCCTTGTTGCTTAATGAAGTACTTGTAGACACTGGCATTAGGACCATAACCATCTGTAAAACGATTAGGAAGATAGACTAAACACTCGGCTCCTAATTGTTCTAATGTTTCTTTAAGGATAGAAGCTGACGTCATCCCATCTGCATCGTAGTCTCCATAAACGAGAATAAATTCCCCCTGCTCTATAGCACGACGAATACGATTCACTGCCTTATCCATATCGTGGAGAAGATAGGGATCGTGTAAATCATCTAGACTTGGTGCCAAAAAACGAGACAAACTATCTTCATCCTTAATACCACGGCTAAATAATAGACGAGCAGCTTCAGGCCCTAGCCCAGCTTTCTTGGCGATTTTTGTAAAATCTGCATCCTCAACTTGAGGTGCAAATTGCCAATTATAAGTCGGAATAATCAAAATTCATCCACTCTTTCTTACGATTCTATTGTTTTATTATAACATGATTTCAAGTTTTTCTCCTCTTTATTTCCTTAACTCTTTCAATCAAAATCCCAAAAAACTCCTGTTCTCATCAAAGTTTAAAAGCTAAACACCAGTCGATAACTCTATTCCTTTCCAACAAGACGTAGCCAACATTTTAAAACATCTTCTCTTTATGCTACACTATTGACATGGAACATCATTTTAATCATCGAGCAGAATCTTTCGACTCTCCCAAAAACCAATTTCTAGCAGACCTTGTAAATGCAGAGATCAAGCAACAAGTCTCTGAGCTATCTACCAAATCAATCCTAGATTTTGGAGGAGGAACTGGACTTATCGCTCTTCCTCTAGCCAAACAAGCCAAGTCAGTGACCTTGGTTGACATCGCAGAAAAAATGCTGGAGCAAGCTCGTATCAAGGTTAAAAACCAAAAACTTGAAAATCTACACTTGATTCAACAAGACTTAGTGCTTAAGCCATTAGAGCAAACATTCGATCTCATTATCGTTAGTCGTGTTCTTCATCACATGCCTCATCTTGATTCTAGTCTAGCTATGTTTCAGGAACATTTGACTCCCAGAGGTCAACTATTTATCGCTGATTATACCGTACCAGATGGAGGAAACCATGGTTTTATTATTTCGGAACTTGAGGAGACTCTTAAAAATCATGGCTTCTCAGACATTCAGACCCAAATACTTTATAGTTCCGACGATCTTTTCCTTGATAAACCTTCTCAACTATTTCTCATATCGGCGATAAGATAATCACTTCTTAGAACAAGCGCTGAAATAATTCTACTTCATTTTTTCTTCAGTCATCAAGCTTTTTAGTCTACTTTTTCCAACTATTTCTATTATAAAAACTCTCCTTAAAAAATAAGGAGAGTTTCTTGTTGCCATAAAACAAATATCTAGGAAAACGCTTGCATAATTTTTTACCTCGTGTTATACTAATTTTAAAATAAATTTATAGGAGACTATTGATGAAAAACATATTCCCTCAACGCGAGAAAAAAATGGTTTATAGTATCCGTTCTTTGAAAAACGGAACAGGATCAGTCCTTATCGGAGCGAGCTTTATCCTACTTGCTCTTGCAACTCCTCATGTTGCTGCAGATGAGAACTTATCAAGCACTAGAGAAAATGTAAGCGCTGTTACTGTTAACCCTGTAGATACAGATTCTATGCCAACTCCAAGTCCTGTTTCTGGCCAAAACAATGAAAACGATTCCCTTAAAACTGAAGAAAAGGCTAAAGAATCTGAAGTAGCTTTAACTACTGAAAGTGCTAAAGCTGAGGGTACTACAACCAATCCTTCTAGCAATCAAGTAGAAAAGAAAGAAGAGCCAGCCACACCTTCAGAGGATAAAAAAACTGAAGTAGCTGCAAGTCCAGTTTCAGATGAAAAAACAAAAGTAGAAACTAATTCTGAAACTCCAATCGCAGACAACTACTTCCGTATCCATGTAAAAAAACTCCCAGAAGAAACTAAGGATTCTCAAGGACTCTGGACCTGGGACGATGTCGAAAAACCATCTGAAAATTGGCCAAATGGAGCCCAGTCATTTAAAGATGCCAAACAAGACGACTACGGCTATTACCTAGATGTCAAACTCAAAAACGAACAAGCCAAGAAAGTCAGCTTCCTCATCAATAATAGCAAAGGTGATAACCTTACTGGAGACCGTTCGGTAGAGCTTCTTTCTCCAAAGATGAATGAAGCCTGGCTAGATGAAAGCTACAAGGTATACAACTACCGTCCTCAACCAGCTGGAACTGTTCGTGTCAACTATTTCCGCACCGATGGAAATTACGATAAAAAATCCCTCTGGTACTGGGGTGATGTCAAAAACCCAAGCAGTGGAGAATGGCCTGACGGTACTGACTTTACCGCAACAGGAAAATATGGCCGTTACATTGATATCCCACTCAATGAAGCTGCTAGAGAATTTGGATTTTTACTATTAGATAAAAGCAAGAAAGGCGATGATGTGAAAATCAGAAAAGAAGACTATAAATTCACAGATTTGAAAAATCACAGTCAAATTTTCCTCAAAGATGATGACGAAACCATCTACACCAACCCCTACTATGTGCACGATATCCGCATGACTGGTGCCCAACACGTGGCTAAATCTCGTATCGAAAGCAGCTTTTCTACCCTAGTTGGAGCTAAGAAAGACGATATCCTCAAACACTCCGGCATCACTGATTATCAAGGAAATAAAGTAGCTATCACAGACGTGGAAGTGGATGAAGCTGGTAAGAAAGTGACCTATATCGGCGACTTCTCTGACACTCAAAACCCTTACACTGTCAGCTACAATTCAGACCGATTTACCACACGTTCTAGCTGGCGTCTCAAAGACGAGACTTATAGTTACGATGGCCCACTCGGTGCAACTCTTAAAAAAGATGGCAAACGTGTTGATTTGACTCTCTGGTCTCCAAGTGCTGATAAAGTTTCCGTTGTCGTCTACGACAAGAAGGACCCTGAAAAAGTTGTTGGAACCGTCGCCCTTGAAAAGGGAGAAAAAGGAACCTGGAAACAAACCCTGGATGCAAACTCGGGTCTCGGTATTAGCAACTACACTGGCTACTACTACCACTACCAAATCGAGCGCCAAGGTAAAACTGTTCTCGTTCTTGACCCTTATGCCAAATCATTAGCGGCTTGGAATAGTGACCTAGCAAAAACAGATAACGCTCATAAGGTCGCTAAAGCTGCCTTTGTCGATCCAGCGAAGTTAGGTCCACAAGACTTGACTTATGGTAAGATTCGCAACTTCAAATCACGTGAAGATGCTGTCATCTACGAGGCACATGTTCGCGACTTCACTTCAGATCCTGCCATCGCAAAAGATTTGACTAAACCATTTGGTACCTTTGGAGCCTTTATCGAGAAGCTCGATTATCTCAAAGATCTAGGGGTTACTCATATCCAACTCCTCCCAGTCTTGTCTTACTACTATGTCAATGAATTGAAAAACAAAGAGCGATTATCTGCCTATGCTTCAAGCAACAGCAACTACAACTGGGGATATGACCCTCAAAACTACTTCTCCTTGACTGGTATGTACTCAAGTAATCCTAAGGACCCAGAAAAACGTATCGCGGAATTCAAAAATCTCATCAACGAAATCCATAAACGTGGCATGGGAGCTATCTTGGACGTGGTCTACAACCATACTGCCAACGTCGATATCTTTGAAGACCTTGAGCCAAACTACTACCACTTTATGGACGCAGACGGAACTCCACGTACTAGCTTTGGAGGCGGTCGTTTAGGAACAACCCACTACATGTCTAAACGTGTCTTGGTAGATTCTATCAAGTATCTGGTTGACACCTACAAAGTGGATGGTTTCCGTTTCGATATGATGGGTGATCACGATGCGGCTTCAATCGAAGAAGCATACAAGGCTGCACGCGCCCTCAATCCAAACCTTATCATGTTAGGTGAAGGCTGGAGAACCTACACTGGTGATGAAAATACGCCTGTACAACCTGCTGACCAAGATTGGATGAAGAAAACAGATACTGTCGCTGTCTTTTCAGACGACATCCGCAACAACCTCAAGTCTGGCTATCCAAACGAAGGGCAGCCTGCCTTTATCACAGGTGGCAAACGCGATATCAATACCATCTTTAAAAATCTCATTGCTCAACCAACCAACTTTGAAGCGGATAACCCAGGAGATGTTATTCAGTATATCGCAGCCCACGATAACTTGACTCTATTTGACATCATTGCCCAATCTATCAAAAAAGACCCAAGTAAGGCCGAAAACTATGCGGAAATCCATCGTCGTTTACGACTTGGAAACCTCATGGTCTTAACAGCACAAGGAACACCATTTATCCACTCTGGTCAGGAATATGGACGTACCAAACAATTCTTGGACCCAGCCTACAAAACTCCTGTTTCAGAGGATAAGGTTCCAAACAAGTCCCACTTGTTGCGTGATAAAGACGGCAATCCATTTGTCTATCCATACTTTATCCATGACTCTTATGACTCTAGCGATGCTGTCAACAAGTTTGACTGGACCAAGGCAACAGATAAAAAAGCATATCCTGAAAATGTTAAGAGTCGCGACTACATGAAAGGATTGATTGCTCTTCGTCAATCTACAGATGCCTTCCGACTCAAGAGTCTACAAGATATCAAGGAGCGTGTCCGCCTCATTACTGTCCCAGGACAAAATGGTGTTGAAAAAGAAGACGTGGTTATCGGCTACCAAATCACAGCTCCAAATGGGGATATCTACGCTGTCTTTGTCAATGCAGATGATAAAGAACGTGAATTCACTCTAGAAAGAGACTTTGCCCACTTAAGAAAGGCCGAAGTCTTGGCTGATGAAAACCAAGCAGGACCATTAGGAATTGCCAACCCGCAAGGTCTCGAATGGACTGAAAAAGGCTTGAGATTAAACGCTCTTACGGCTGTTGTCCTCCGCCTATCTCAAGGTGGTGCCATTGTCGCTCCAGCTGTGGAAGAAAAGCCAGAATTTGATCTTTCTAGCTTGAAAGTAGAACAAAATCAGGCCCAAAACCTAGCTGTAAATCCTGAAACTCAAGAAACTGTTGTAGAGGCTCTTTCTCAAAAAGTCCTTCCAAACACAGGAACTGAAAACAAATCACCTCTTGCTCTTGCTGGATTCAGCATTCTGTCCCTTCTTGGACTTGGAAGCTTCCTAAAGAAAAAAGAGGAAAAATAGGGCTATAGACTTCAATAAAACAGCACGTCACAAATAATTAATAAAAAGCAAGAACTAAAAATTCTTGCTTTTTTACATGAGCGAGTTAAAATAGAGACTTTTATGACCAAAGAATTTCCTTATAGGATAAAAGAAGAGCTAGGAATCATAATCCGTAGAAGAACACAAAGAGCCACTTTAATGTCACACATAGAGCTACAAATTCACGGATAAAGGCTGATACAATTCCTGTAACAAGATACATCTTCTTCTCCTTTATCTAATTAAATTTCATCATAATTAGCTAAAAATAAAAAGAGGACCTTAGGTCCTCTTAATTTTAGATTCTTGCTTCTGCATCCGCCACTACTCGGGCCAGACTAGTTTGGCTTAATTCTTCTTCCATGGCTTCTTGAATTTTATCTAACTTTTCATCTAAAACCCCATGGATATTGGCTCCTACTGGACAGTCAGGATTAGGATTATCATGGAAACTAAAGAGTTGTCCAGTCTTTCCAAGGCATTCCACCGCTTGATAAATATCCAAAAGACTAATATCCTCAAGATTTTTGATAATCTCTGCCCCTCCAGTTCCACGCGCGACGGAAATCAAGTCTGCTTTTTTCAGTTGGGACAAAGTTTTTCGGATAATAACAGGATTGACTCCAACACTACTAGCTAGAAAATCGCTGGTCACCTTGCTTTCCTTCCCTTTTAGGGCAATGATTACCAACATATGTGTCGCAATGGTAAATCGGCTTGAAATTTGCATGCAGTCCTCCTTTATTATCAACAAAGCTCATTCTTCTCTTATATTTATTATATCTCCTAGAGTTGTAATGTCAAGAGTTACGACTAAGCCAGTCGTCCAATTCAACATCATGTCCTTGACTCTGGGCGATTTCGTGCAACAAGTCCTGATTATGGGTATGGTGAATTCCATTGACTAAGCTTTCATAGTACACCTCATAGTAGGGCAATTTCAAATCTCTAGCCAATTGTAATTCTGACTCAACATCGTAATCAACACGTCGAAAGTCTACATCCTTCAGTCCTTTGTCATCAAAGTCCAAAATCATATACTGGGCTCGCAAGTCCCCACGCAGACTTGCTGATAAAAAGAATGGTTGCCCAATCGAACCAGGGTTCAAAATAAGTTGCCCACCACTTCCATAGCGAAGAAACTGTTGATGAATATGCCCATAAATCGCAATATCACAGTCAGGATTGGTTACCAAACGGTCAAAATCTTCCTGCTTACCAAGATGAATCAGTTCTCTTCCCCAATTTTTATCCGGCAAATGATGGCTTATCCCTACCTTCAGATTCCCAAACTGGCGGTGGATGTGCATGGGAAATGCCTGTAGAGCTTCAATTTCATCTAGACTAATTTCTTCCATGATATACTGGCATTGACGCAAGAGATAGCGATGACTGGGCCTACTCGTATCTAATTTTCGATGAGCAGCCCGCCACAAACTCTCTTCCCAATTCCCCAAAACTCGAACCGTAATTGGCAAACCTTCCAATTGTCGGAGAATGTTTTTTCGGCCGGTTCCTGGCATGAGAATATCTCCCAAAAGCCAATATTCCTCAGCGCCTGCCTTCTCTGCATCTGCTAAAACAGCTTCTAGTGCTCTTGTATTTCCATGGATATCTGAAAGTACCGCAATTTTTGTCATATGATCCCCTCTTGCCTTCTCTCCTTTAATTATAACACTCTCAAAACCAAAGTCAAAAGCATCTTGTTTGCTATCATTTTTTACTTTACTTTTTTAGTGAAAAGGATTACAATGAAGGTGATAAGAAATGAGGAGGTTTTTGCTATGACACAACGTTACGAAAACATCATGGTAGCAGTCGACGGTTCTAAAGAAGCTGATTTGGCTTTTATCAAAGGAGTTCAGTCAGCATTACGTAACCAGGCTAAATTAACCATTGCGCATGTAATCGATACTCGTGCTCTTCAAAGCATTTCAACATTCGATGCAGAAGTTTACGAAGAGTTACAAGTTGAGGCCCAAGATTTGATGGCAGAATATGAAAAGCGTGCTAGAGACGCTGGTCTTACAGATATTAAAGTTGTCATCGAAATGGGAAATCCTAAAACTCTTTTGGCTAAAACAATCCCTGATCAAGAACATGTTGATTTGATTTTGGTTGGAGCAACAGGACTTAACGCCTTCGAACGTTTACTTGTCGGATCTTCATCTGAATATATCCTTCGCCATACAAGTGTTGACCTTCTCGTCGTTCGAGACAAGGATAAAACTTTATAAAAGGAAAACAAAAGGAGCCAATGCGCTCCTTTTTATTGTTTATTTTTTCTTTCTTTATGACGTTCATAAGCTCTAATCTGACGTTCAAGTTCCTTCTTGATAGCTGGTTCTGGAGCATACTTCTCCTCCCAGCCTTCTGGCTTAAGTATCTTGTGAGTCACAGGATCAAACTGTGCCTTGCCATCTGGGAATATTTTACCCATGTTTGCCTGATGGACAATCTCGAATATCCGCTCTGGATCTACTCCCATCAGTACAAAACTACCATATGTAAAATAGAGAGTATCAATC
>CAKPXD010000020.1 GCA_934201655.1 uncultured Streptococcus sp.
GGCCAATACTATATTGAAGCTTCCGGAAGACGCATAGAAGGTCTAGGTGTCATGGGACATTACACACTCAACCAAACCAATAACCGCTTCATCGGTGATATTAAAATTCATAACGAAGAATTCGATGAAACCTACTATGGTTTTGAAAACCACCAAGGCCGCACCTTCCTCTCAGATGACCAAAAACCATTAGGGCAGGTTGTTTACGGAAACGGAAATAATGAAGAGAAAATCGGTGAAGGTGTTCACTATAAAAATGTCTTTGGTTCTTATTTCCACGGGCCTATCTTATCTCGTAATGCAAACTTAGCCTATCGCTTGGTCACTACTGCTCTTAAGAAAAAATATGGTCAGGACATTGTTCTACCAACTTACGAGGAAATTCTCAGCCAAGAAATCGCTGAAGAATATAGCGATGTTAAGAGCAAGGCAGAATTCGACTAATATTTAAATTCCAACATGCTATTAGCTGTTGGAATTTTTTTAGGTTCTTTTCCCCTTCTCCCTTGCATTTTCTACTAATTTTTGCAAAAATAGAGGGGTAGAAAGAAGGTAGCATATGTCTAAATTACAACAAATCTTAACTTATCTTGAATCAGAAAAGCTAGACGTCGCTGTCGTATCTGACCCCGTCACAATTAATTACCTCACTGGCTTTTACAGTGATCCACACGAACGTCAAATGTTCCTCTTTGTCCTTGGAAACCAAGAACCGCTTCTCTTCGTTCCAGCACTTGAGGTTGAACGTGCGACTAGCACTGTCTCTTTCCCAGTAGTTGGCTACGTGGACTCTGAAAACCCTTGGAAGAAAATCCAAAATGCTCTTCCACAGCTTGATTTCAAACGTGTAGCAGTTGAGTTTGACAATCTCATCTTGACTAAATATCACGGATTGAAAACTGTCTTTGAAACTGCTGAGTTTGAGAACTTGACTCCATTGATCCAACGCATGCGCTTGATCAAATCAGCAGACGAAGTGCAAAAGATGATGGTTGCAGGTGTTTACGCTGATAAGTCTGTCAAAGTTGGTTTTGACAATATCTCTCTTGATAATACGGAAACTGATATCATTGCACAAATCGACTTTGCTATGAAACGTGAAGGCTATGAAATGAGCTTTGATACTATGGTTTTAACAGGTGATAACGCTGCAAATCCGCATGGTATTCCTGGAGCTAACAAGGTTGAAAACAATGCCCTTCTCCTCTTTGACCTCGGTGTGATGGTGAATGGTTATGCATCAGATATGACTCGTACAGTCGCTGTTGGTAAACCTGACCAGTTCAAGAAAGATATTTACAACTTGACTCTTGAAGCCCAACAAGCTGCCCTTGACTTTATCAAACCTGGTGTGACAGCTCATGAAGTAGACCGTGCGGCTCGTGAAGTGATCGAAAAAGCTGGCTACGGTGAATACTTCAATCACCGTCTCGGTCATGGTATCGGTATGGATGTCCACGAATTCCCATCCATCATGGAAGGAAACGACATGGTTATCGAAGAAGGCATGTGCTTCTCAGTTGAGCCTGGTATCTACATCCCTGGTAAAGTCGGGGTCCGTATCGAAGACTGCGGTGTTGTTACGAAGGATGGCTTTGACCTATTTACAAGTACCAGCAAAGATTTGCTTTATTTTGATTAGTCATAATTTTATAAATAAAAAAGGACGGGATATAAAATCTCGTCCTTTTCTGGTATTAACGCTTTGACGCAATAGCTATCTGGCTTGAAATACGTTTTTTCAAGCTTTTTCAAGCCTAGTCAGCCTTGCGGGGGTGGGATTACGAGATCGAACTCTTCGAGTTACCGAACCTACCTCGTTTTCCTGTTTCTATACTCGGGGTAAAAACCTCCCCCGGAGGTTATTCTTGCTTTCTAATTTCAAGGCTCAAGGTAAAAAGGTCACCCGGACTTTCCTCGCTTTTCTATTTTCAGGCTCGGGGTAAAAACCTCCCCCGGAGGTTATTCTTGCCTTCTAATTTCTAGGCAAGAAGGTAAAAAGGTCCCCCGGACCTTTTTACTCCCAAAACGTATCAAACACTGTGATTGGTAGGTGGCGTTTGTGTTGGCCTTTGTGCCACCATTTTTCAATGGTTGCTTGGGCTTCTGGGCTGACTTGTTTACCTTCAAGGTAGTCATCAATCTCTGAGTAGGTTACACCGAGTGCAACTTCATCTGCCAATCCTGGTTTCTCTTCTTCTAGATCGGCAATCGGTACTTTTTCATAGAGAGCAGGATCAGCTCCGAGCTCTATCAATAGTTGTTTTCCTTGACGTTTATTGAGGCGATAGAGAGGAAGAATATCTGCACCGCCGTCACCGAACTTGGTAAAGAAACCTGTGACATTTTCTGCAGCATGGTCAGTACCAATAACTGCTCCACTATGTGCTCCTGCGAGTGCATATTGGGCAATCATCCGGCTTCTAGCCTTGATATTCCCTTTATTAAAGTCTGACATTGGACTACCAGTAGCCTCTACTGCCGCTGCCATTGCATCTACAGAATCCTTGATATTGACCACCAAACTCACATCTGGCTGGATAAAAGCTAGTGCTTTTTGGGCATCATCCTCATCTGCTTGAATTCCATAAGGCAGGCGAACCGCTATAAATTTATAAGAATCATCACCAGTTTCAGCTCGCATTTCTTCCATAGCTAGTTGGGCAAGGCGACCAGCTAAAGTCGAGTCTTGACCACCAGAAATTCCTAATACAAAACTTTTAAGGAAGGGATGTTTTTTAAGGTATTTTTTCAAAAAGTCAATGGAACGACGGATTTCTTCTTGCGGATTGATGACAGGTTTAACCCCTAATTGTTGGATAATGGTCTCTTGCAAACTCATTCTTCTTCTCCTTCGCCCAGAGCTTCTTTACGCATCTTATCAATCAAGTCCATCTTGTCTTGCCATACATCACGAGCCAAGTCCACAGGATAATGTTGTGGGTTAAGAACACGTTTGTATTCGTCCCAGAGCTTATCAAATTCCTTACGAGCATAGGCCTGAATCTCAGGTAGGCTCGGTAAATCATAGACCAGCTTACCGTCCTTGAAGATATTCACTAAGAGAGGAACGGCATCAAAATTGCGGACAGTTTTCTTGATGTAAGTATAGGTCGGATGGAACATCTTAATCTCTGTCATACTAGTAACATCTACACCATCGTAAGTAATGTAGTCACCTTCAGACTTGCCTTTTTCACGGCTGGTGATACGCCAAACTTGCTTCTTACCTGGTGTTGAAACCTTCTCTGCATTGTTTGAAAGTTTGATAGTATTGCGCATATGACCATTTTCATCTTCAATGGCAACAACCTTATAAACTGCTCCTAGAGCTGGTTGGTCATAGGCTGTAATGAGCTTAGTACCTACACCCCAGACGTCAATCTTAGCTTTTTGCATCTTGAGGTTAAGGATGGTATTTTCATCAAGATCATTGGATGCATAGATCTTAGCATCCGTAAATCCTGCCTCGTCCAGTTGCTGACGAACTTTTTTATAGATATAGGCAATGTCTCCAGAGTCAATGCGGACACCAAGGAAATTAATCTTATCACCAAGTTCACGCGCAACCTGAATCGCTGCTGGAACTCCGATGCGAAGAGTATCATAGGTATCTACTAGAAAGACACAGTTTTTGTGCGTTGAGGCATAAGCCTTGAAAGCCTGATAGTCATTCCCATAGACTTGAACCAAGGCATGTGCATGAGTACCTAAAACCGGAATACCAAAGAGCTTACCTGCGCGTACATTACTAGTTCCATTGGCACCACCAATAACAGCCGCACGAGTCCCCCAGATAGCCGCATCCATTTCTTGCGCACGACGTGTTCCGAATTCCATCAAAGGTTCATCATCAATGACTGAACGAATACGAGCTGCCTTAGTCGCAATCAAGGTTTGAAAGTTGACGATGTTCAAGAGGGCTGTTTCAACCAATTGACACTGAGCCAAAGGCCCCTCCACTTGAACAATCGGTTCATTGGCAAATACCAAGTCCCCTTCTTGAGCAGAACGTACAGTCAATTCCAACTTGAGATTACGGAGATATTCCAAGAAGGCCCCATGATAACCAAGTGACTCCAAATAAGCTATATCGCTCTCAGAAAAGCGCAGATTTTCTAGGTAGTTCACAATTCGTTCCAAACCTGCAAATACAGCATAACCGTTTTTGAAAGGTTGTTGGCGGAAATAAACTTCAAAAACTGCTTTCTTGTTATGAATGCCTTGGTCGAAGTAAACTTGCATCATGTTAATTTGATACAAATCAGTGTGCAAAGTTAAACTATCATCTGGGTACATATACTGTCCTTCTTCCCTATTTGTAAAAAGATGAAAATGTTTCTTCTTTTCTCATAAATTAGTACTATTATAACACATTTTCTCGATATTGATAAAAAGCTAACAAGCTATTCCATGCTCTCGAGCTCATCCATATCTTTTTCATACTTCTTCTGAGCCCATTCACCATAACTTTTCAAACCTAAGTTACCAATAAAGACCCAAGGAAGATAAAAGATATAGGTAAATACCCAAGCAAAAATGTATTTAAGATGTAAAGGGTTATGCTGATATATTTCGATATTGAACTGGTAGTTCTGTAGCATCAAGGTAGCTGTAATCACTAGAGTTAATAATAGGCAACCTAAAATTGTAAAATGAAAACGACTATAGTAAGTCACACCTAGACTTCTAGCACGATTGATAAAGTAAAAAGTCCCTATGATAATAATAGCGAGAAGCATGCTAGGATTAAAAAGGCTTGGTGCTAACACTGCTATGAAATAAGCTAGAAACAACAATCCGATAGAGATATAAAAACTCTCTGCACTAGCTTTATTCATCAGTTGTTCTTCTCTTTCGTCTAATAATTGATAATAATAAAATTTATTTTTCATCTTCTTCCTCCCAAAATAATTGGTCTAAAGTTTTCCCTAAGCATCTGCAAATAGACTGGCAAAGCGAAAGCGAGGGATTGTACTTTCCAGCTTCTATCAAGCCGATAGTCTGGCGCGTAACCCCGACAGCTTCTGCCAAGTCACCTTGTGTCATATCAAGCTCTACTCGAGCTAGTTTTAATTTTAAATTCTTAGCCACTTGTAACCTCCTCCTTAATTTTAAAAGTCGCGCTTCTTTTTTTAACTTTATTATATCATATATTTTACATTATGCAATATATATCTGTCATTTTGTGCGATTTTTTTAACAAAAAACTCTCTATCAGCTAAATGATAGAGAGTTTTCTGCTTATTCAAATTTTTTCAAAATATCTACAACGTCACTTCTCTGTTTGACTTGATAGGCTTTGATGCCTAGGCTTTCAGCTACCTTAGTGTTGTCTGCTATATCATCAAGAAAGACACAATTTGCTGGGTCCAACTGATATTTACGGAGAATTTCTTCAAACATTTTTCGATCAGGTTTGATAGCCTTGATATCACAGGAAAGAACAAACCCATCTAAAATCTTTTCTAGAGGTGCTAGTTGATCTTTCAATAATTCATAAAAAACTGGTGAGGTATTAGATAGGACAAAAATACGATGGCCTTTTTCCTTTAAACGTGCAAGAAGCGGAAAGACTTCCGTGTAAATATCTATATAGGCAGGCCAGTTCCAAATGACTTCTTCAACCTTTTTCTGATAGCAATCTCCTAATAGGGAAAGAACCTTATCAACCAATTCTTCTCGAGTCAAGGTTCCTAGGTCCAATCTTTCCCAAAGCCCCGACTGGAAAATAGCCTTGTCTAAAATTAGATAATCTTTCTGGGTTTTAGCTACAGCTTTTAAAATCTTTTCCTTGTTCCATTCCAGTAGAACATTACCCATATCCAGTATGATATCCATCAACCTACCTCCATCATTCTGTGAACAATCTCTTTAAGCGTCCAATGTCTGTTTATAAATCTTTTTGATAATAATGTCTTTGTCCAATGTAGGGATAATCTTTTAAGGTAAAGACTTCCTTGTAGCCCTGCTTTTGATAAAAGGCTGGCGCTTGAAACTGATAGGTATTCACAAAAGCAAAGCGACAGTTTCTCTTTTTAGCTTCACTTTCTGCTTGCTGCATTAGTTGGGAGCCGATTCCTTGTCCTCGCAAGTCCTCCTTCACAAACAAATACTCAATTTCTAACCAATTCCCGAAAGTCTCTGCTACTAATCCAGCCATGATTTCACCATGTTCATCTTCGACATAAAGGTTTAGTGGCTCACTTTCAGCAACTTCTCTTTTGGAACGATTATAGGAGCGAATCAAGTCTCCTATTATTTGCGATTTCTGAGACTCTGTATTTTCCAATCTTAGCTGCATCCAAACCTCCTAAAGATACTTATAGCTTGATTATAGTCTTATTACCAAGAGCTGTCAAACTAGAAAACTCATCAACCTGAGTTGATGAGTTTATAACTTATTTTCTAAATTTCCATTGGCTATAAATACCAAAAGCAACAATCCAGATAGCTGAACCTCTGGCTCCCATTACAGTTGATTCTTGTAAGAAGAGAATTCCAAATACAAAGATAAAGAAGAGCATAGTCAGAGGATTTAGCAAGCGATATTGGGGCATGAGATAGCCATCTGCCATAAAGTCTTTTGACTTGCGATACTTAAGATGGGCCACCATGATCAAGATGTAGATGGCGATATAAACACCTGATGAAGAAGCCGTAATCAAAGCAAAGGCATCTGATACGCCAGGAAGTACATTGATGAAGGCTGCAAGACCAATCAATACCGCAGAAGCAATGATAGCATTCTGAGGAACGTTGTGGCGTGAAAGTGTATCTGCCTTAATAGCTTTCAAGAAACGATTTGGTGAATCATGGGCAATTTGGTACAAGTGACGGCCTGTTGAGTAAAGAGTTGAATTCAAGGCTGACGCAGCGGAAGTCAAGACAACAAAGTTAATCAAGGCTGCTGCCCACTTAAGACCAACAAGTTCAAATACCGTTACAAATGGTGAATCCGTCGCAGAAAGCTCACGCCAAGGAATAATAGACATGATGGCTAAGAGAGCCCCACCGTAGAAGAAGATAATTCGCAAAGGAATTTCCTTAACCGCCTTGGGCAAGACTTTCCGAGGATCTTTGGTTTCAGATGTGGTTACACCGATAAATTCAATCATCAAGTAAGCAAAGAAAACCATTTGAAAGGCCATGACAAAGTTCATTCCTCCATTTGGGAAAAGGGAGAATTGCTCACTGATATTGACAAGGCTTGCTGATCCATAAGGAGTTTCAAAGCCGGTCAAGACCATAAAAATACCCGTCGCAATCATGGCAAGAATGGCCACAATTTTAATCATAGCAAACCAAAATTCTACTTCACCAAAGATTTTAACAGCAATCAGATTGACCAAGCCCAAAATCGTTAGGAATACAACCTGAATCAACCAAGATGGCCAGGATGGAAACCAAAACTGAACATAATGAGCGATAGCTGTAATCTCAGCCATACCGATAAAGACTACTGATAACCAATAAGACCAAACCGAGAAATATCCCCAGCCCTTTCCAAGATAGCGAGTAATAAAATTGATAAAGGTGTGTTGCTCCGGGTCTTGGTACAACATTTCTCCAATAGCACGCATCATGAGATACATGAAGCCACCTGTAATCATATAGACCAAAACAATCGAGGGTCCTGTTAAACTAATAGACCGACCAGCCCCAAGAAATAATCCCGTACCAATCGTTCCTGCAATGGCCATAACCTGAACATGGCGATTGGTTAAACCACGCTCCATTTTACTTTTCTTTTTGTGCTTTTTTTCTGAATTCATCTAGTCTCCTTAAATTTTTAAAAAATAAGAAAAGGAGTGATGGAAAACGCTTTCCCTAAATCCACTCCTTCTTTTTATCCTATTAAGCGGTTTTTTCAACCTTTAAGATTTTAACATCATAGCTTCCAGCAGGTGTTTCAATCGTAACAACATCACCTTTTTTCTTACCAATCAATGCTTGACCAATTGGGCTTTCATTTGACACTTTTCCTGCAAAAGCATCTGCTCCAGCTGAACCAACGATAATGTATACTTCTTTTTCGTCTTCTCCAACTTCTTGGATTGTTACAGTTTTTCCGATAGCAACTTCATTTTTTGCAACGGCATCGCTGTTAACGATTTCTGCGTAACGAATCTTAGTCTCTAGACTTGAGATTTGTCCCTCAACGAAAGCCTGCTCGTCTTTCGCTGCTTCATACTCACTGTTCTCTGACAAATCACCATATGAACGAGCAATCTTGATACGCTCTACAACTTCTGGACGACGTACTAGTTTCAATTCTTCTAATTCTTTTTCGAGTTTTTCCTTTTCTTCCAAGGTCATTGGATATGTTTTTTCTACCATTTTTCTCAACTTTCTTTTGATTAAATTAATAAATATATGCTTTAAAGCAAAATTATGTGGAAAACCACATAATTTTAGTTTGTGCTATTTGATTGAGGTAATTTACTATTGATATGTTCTTGAACGTTACGATCATGTTCTTCTAGTGTTGTTGCATAGTAAACTTTACCATCTTGAACATTGGCTACAAAATAAAGATATTCACTCTTTGTCTGATTGATACTTGATTCGATAGCATCCAAGCTTGGGCTATCAACTGGACCAGGCATTAGACCTACTTTTGTATAGACATTGTATGGTGAATTAATAGATGTATCAATGGCTGCATCATCAGAGAGACTGATGTTTTGACCAAGTTTGCCTTCTGCGTAAAGGATAGCAATATTACTTTGAAGTGGCATACCGAGGTTTAAGCGGTTATAGAAGATTCCTGCAATCAGCTTACGATCTTCTGTTTTTGCACCTTCTTTCTCAACAAGTGATGCAATTGTTAAGAGCTCATTTACGGTCAAGTTCTTTTCTTTGATAGCAGCATAGTGTGAAGAAAGGTTCTTATCCATAGCTGCAAGCATTGAATCAATTAAACTTTCAACAGTTGTACTTTCTTTGATCGTATAAGTCGCAGGGAAAAGATAACCTTCTAAACGGTAACGAACACCACTATCTTTTGCTGGCAAGCTTTCAAGCAAGTTTGGATATTTGGCAACCTCTTGAGCAATAAAGGTCTCATCTTGGGCCTTAGCCAAGAATGCTTCCGCTGTCAAAGGTTCCTTAAAGTCACCTTGAAGTTGGCCAACAGTTTGAGCAATTTGTTCCAAAGTATAGCCTTCAGGAATAGTCAAGTCTGCAAGAGCAACTTCCTGAGGTTCAGGTGTACCACCCTTTTGCAACTCTTTAATGACATCTTCAACACTCATACTCTTTTGCAAGTTATAATAACCAGACTTCAATCCAGTGTAGTTTTTATACTTGGCATAAAGTGTAAAAACCAAACCGTTCTTAATAACACCAGATTTTTCCAAAACTGAGCCAATTTCTTGAGTATTAGCACCATCTGGAATCTGAACTGACATATATTGTTTAGAACTTGGATCTACTGGTTGTAGAGCTGATTCAGCATAGCGTAGGCCAAAGAATCCACCAGCACCAATTAGAATCAATAATACCAAAACTGTTACTAAAAATCCTTTTAAGCGGGATTTCTTCTTTTTCTTAGCTGGTTTCACAGTCTCTCTCCGACTTCTTCTAGGAAGGTCTGCTTCTTCAGTAGCTTCTTGACTTGTCAATTCTTCCTTGTGTGACGCAAGGTTTACTGTTTCTTTTTCTGGAACAGTATCAAATGCACGATAAGAAACTGAAACTCTAGTTGGAATTGAATTATTCTCTTCTTTTTCCGGAATTGATTGAGATGACTCAACTACTTCTTCTCGTACTGCTTCTGGAATTTCTTCTTTTACTTCCTCTGCAGCTTCTTCTGGAACTTCTTCTACAAGAACAGGACGCTCAGGAACAGTTGGGGCATTATCAATCAATTGATCAACAGCTGCAACTGATTTTGCAATCAACTCCTCTTCCGAAATACTTGGTTCCTTTTTTTCTGAAGTTGCTTCAGAAGGTTTTGCTAAAGTTGAAAAAAGGTCATCCGTTTGTTCAACTTCATTTGCCTCTTTTTTTAGTCGTTCTAAATCTCGCAAAATTTGCTCTTTAAAACTCAACTTTTCTTCATTTGAATTTTCGCTCAAAGGTATTTACCTCCTTGTTGATAATCCTTAATATTATATCTTAAAAACTAAAGAAAAGCAACCTTAGAAGCCTTTCTACTCACTAATTCTTGTTTTCCCAGACCATATCATACCATTCTTCTCCCGCAAATTGGGACTTAGACTTTCCTTCATTGACAAAACCATGCTTCTCATAGTATTCAATAAGGTAGTCATGACAGGTTAGATTGATCCCCTCTCGTTCATGCTTAAGAGCCACTTCTTTCAATGCGGTCAGGAGTTTTTTTCCTAGTCCTAGAGATTGAGCTTTTTTTGCTATAGAAAGACAAGTCACAGAAATATAACCACCTTCCTTATGACTGTGGTCTTTTATTTCTTCAGTGAAAGACTGGTCTTGTAAATAACGATGAGGGACTACTGGTCCTTCAATATAACCGAGTATCTCTCCCTCTTTTTCAGCCACTAGAAAGCTCGTTTTTATTTCCTTTAAATGTGCTTCAAAGACAGATCGAGGTATGGCTTCTTCAATTGAAAAATTCTCTAATTCAATCTCTAAAATACGGTCTAAATCACTCAGTCTAGCTTGTCGAATAATCATAGTTCCTCCTGATAAAAGGGATTCTTCCAGCTCATGAGAAAATTAACTTCATTTCCGACTCCCAGATCTGCTATTCCTTGCTCTATAAATTCATTCATCTCAAAATAAGACAGCAATTCATCTTTACAGACCAGATAAATAGCTGGACTATTTTGTTGAAGAGCAACTTGTTTCATGGATGCAAGCAACAAGGTTCCAAATCCTTGCCCTTGATAATTCGGATGAACAGATAAAGCATCAATCACAAGATTTCCATTACTAATAGCTTCTCCATCTGCCATCTCTACTATCCATCTACTTACTGAGGATGTAGCAAAATCTGTCGCTAAAATATAAGCAATCACCTGATCATCTAAACTAGCTAAGAGAAACGTATCCGCAAAATTACGGATACGTTCTTCTATTATTTCTCTCTTAAATGTTTCTTGGAAGTTTTGAGTACTCTCCTGTATCAAGCAAACCTGCTCGATATCAGATTGCTGAACTTCCCTTATTTTAATTGGAAATTCCATGGTGTTCCTTACTGAACATTACTTGTCAAATTTGACAAGAGACGTTCGAATGAGTATTCATATGATTGAATGTCACCTGCTCCCATAAAGACGTATACAGCATTATCATGGTCTAAGAGCGGAGACACATTTTCAACAGTGATAACTTGATGTTTTTTATCAATCTTAGCTGCTAAATCCTCAACCTTAACATCACCATGGTCAACTTCACGAGCAGATCCATAGATTTGTGCTAGGTAAACTGCATCAGCCTGATTCAAGGCTTGTGCAAAATCATCCAACAAAGCAATTGTACGAGTAAAGGTATGCGGTTGGAAAATAGCAACGATTTCCTTGCTTGGGTATTTTTGACGTGCAGCATCTAGAGTTGCGATAATTTCAGTTGGGTGATGCGCAAAATCATCGATGATAACAGTATCATTGACAATTTTTTCTGTAAAGCGACGCTTAACTCCTCCAAAAGTATTCAAGTGTTCACGCACTAAATTCAAGTCAAAGCCAGCAGTATAAAGCAAACCAATTACTGCTGTTGCATTCATGATGTTGTGGCGACCAAAAGTTGGAATGTGGAATTGACCCAATTCTTGACCACGGAAGTGAACTGTGAAAGTTGAACCTGTAGTAGAACGAAGCAAATCGCTGGCTACAAAGTCATTGTTGTCTGCTTCAAAACCGTAATAATAGATTGGGGCATTTGCCGTAATCTTACGCAACTCAGCATCTTCACCGTAGACAAACAAACCTTTGGTGATTTGTTTAGCATAATCATTGAAGGCGTTAAAGACATCCTCTAAGCTTGTAAAATAGTCAGGATGGTCAAAGTCGATATTCGTAATAATAGAGTACTCTGGGTGATATGGCATGAAATGACGTTCGTACTCGTCTGATTCAAAGACAAAATACTTGGCATTTTCAGAACCACGACCTGTACCATCTCCAATTAGATAGCTTGTATCAGTGATGTGTGACAAAACGTGAGAAAGCATACCTGTTGTTGAAGTCTTACCGTGTGCACCAGCAACTCCCATGCTGATAAAGTCACGCATAAAGCTACCAAGAAACTCATGATAACGTTTATAGCTTAGTCCGTTCTTGTCTGCATAAGCAATTTCAACATTGTTGTCTGGACGAAAGGCATTCCCAGCGATGATTTCTAAATCCCCTTGAAGATTGTTTTCATCAAAAGGCAAAATTTTGATACCTGCTTGCTCCAATCCACGTTGTGTAAAGTAATACTTCTCAACGTCAGATCCTTGGACCTTATGCCCCATTTGGTGCAACATCAAGGCCAAGGCACTCATCCCTGATCCTTTAATTCCGATAAAATGATAGGTTTTTGCCATCTTTTTCCCCTTTACTCTGTCATATTTGTCAAGTTCAACTCTTGAGCAATTTTACGTTCTTTTTCTGATTGATTTTCTTTTTTGTTATAAATCTGGCTTTTCTTTAGAAAATCATAGTTATTTTTCTTTGGTCCCAGATGCTCTTCTTTACTTGTTTGTTGAATCTGAGGAGCCATTTCAGCCAAAATATAATGTTTCTGAGTTAGTTTGTCACTAAATTTTGCTAGCTCCCCAGGATTTTCCTTTTGGAAAGGAGCCGTAGGCTGATTTGCCTGTCTTACTACAGTATTTGAAGGTTTATAACGTTTCGTAAAACTAACATCTTGAGTCAAATATTTTGCTGAACGTTTCCGTTTTAGATCAGCTCTTGCTTCTTCACGAGCAAGTTCAGCATAGGATTTTTCCTTCTTTTCAGGTAGCTTATCTGATGCTTGAACCGGTGACTTTTTTTCAGTAGTAATTGGTGACCATTCCAAGTAGTTTTTGTCCTGGTAATCTCCCTTGATATTACTAATGAGATCCGACTCATCATATAAATCCATAAATGGCATCTCTGTCAGCATGATCTCATCATCTGACACTATTGGAAATCGTACTTGTTTCATTTTTATTCCCTTTCAATACTCCATTATAACGTAAAGTCTTGATTTTTCAAGTCTTGGCTTCAGAAATTCCTAATATTTCTTGAATTTCAGTAAGTGTGAGACTTCCACGAGACTCTGTTCCATCCAATACTTCTGAGACCAGATTCTTTTTCTCTTCCTGCAACTCTTGAATCTTCTCCTCAATTGTGCCTCTAGTTACCAGACGATAAACCTCAACAGCTTGGTCTTGTCCCATACGGTGGGCCCGGCCAATAGCCTGCGATTCAACTGCCGGATTCCACCATAAGTCTACCAGAATAACTGTATCCGCACCAGTAAGATTGAGACCAACTCCACCAGCTTTTAGAGAAATCAAAAACACATCGCGCTCACCTTGGTTAAAAGCCTTGGTCATTTCTTGACGCTCCTGTGATGGTGTGGACCCAGTAATCTTAAAGGAAGTTAAGCCAAGCTGAGGCAACTCCTTTTCGATGCGATCAAGCATTCCCCTAAATTGAGAGAAGATGAGTACACGATGATTTCCCTCAGCAATTTGACTTAGTAGATCTCGTAAACTATCAAGCTTCCCGCTATCTCCCTTATAATCTTCCATAAATAGAGCTGGAGTATCACAAATCTGGCGAAGACGCATGAGTCCTGTTAAAATTTCAACTCGATTTCGTTGAAATTCTGCATCGGTCACCTTACCCAAACGCTCTTGCATCTGTTGAAGTTGAGCTAGATAGATAGCTTTTTGCTGGTCCTCCAGTTCATTTTTATAAACGACTTCTATCAGATCAGGTAACTCTGTAAGAACATCCTCTCTTTTTCGACGCATGACAAATGGTTTGATAAACTGTGCCACTCTCTCAGCAGGCAATTTCATAAAGTCTTTTTTTGCCGGCAAAAGTCCTGGCAATACAATCTGAAAGATAGACCATAATTCCCCTAAATTATTTTCAATTGGGGTTCCAGATAGAGCAAAAACTGATGGAACCACAAACTTTCTCAAAATTTTAGCAATTTTAGTCTGAGCATTTTTCATCACCTGAGCTTCGTCTAGAAATAGAAAGTCAAAAGATAAATCTTGATAAATCTCACTATCTTGACGGAAAGTGGCATAACTTGTTACATAAATCTGATGTTTCTCTGCTAAAATAGTCTCTCGATAAGGTTTCAATCCATGCACAACTGCCACATCCAAATTTGGTGCAAATTTTTTAAATTCATCAGCCCAATTATAGATGAGACCAGATGGAGCAAGAATCAAGACACGGCTATTCTCCTGAAGTTGGCTACTTAAAAAGGCGATGGCTTGTAAGGTTTTTCCAAGTCCCATATCATCAGCTAAAATTCCACCAAATCCATAATGGTCTAACATCTGAAGCCATTGAATCCCCTTTTTCTGATAGTCTCTGAGATCTGCTTTGATATTCAGAGGTTTCATTGGAAAATCCTCTGGATGCGTTAAATGATGCGCCAAATGACGAAATTCATCAGTAAAAGTAACTTGATCCTGGTCCTTAAACAGATGAGATAAGGTATAAGCCAAAGACTTGCGAGCCTGAAAAGCAGCACTCTCTATCTCATCA
>CAKPXD010000021.1 GCA_934201655.1 uncultured Streptococcus sp.
TCTTGACTAGGAGGAGGTGTTTGAGCAGGCCCTCGATTTTGGGAACCGTAACCACCATTACCACCATATCCACCACCTGACTGGGTTGGAGGAACATTGTTATTTGAAGAAGGTCTAAAGTTATTCAGATCGTTAAAGAAGTCTCCAAATGGATCAAAATCACGATTGTTTAAATCTGTAATCCCTTTAAATAGGCTATTGTTAGGATCCGTTTTGATAATTTTGTAGCAATTTTGACAAAGGTCAATTTGCTTTTGTTGTCCATTGATATTGGTATAAAGATGGATTGTTGAGTCATTGATTTTGCAGTTTTGACAGAGCATACCTCTACCTCGTTTCTTTCTCTGCTTTGACTAAAACGAAAAGGTCAAAAATAGTCAAAGTTCTTTAGTCTCATTATATCATGATTGAAGAGGAAAGCAAGTAAAAAGATTGAGTCTTAGAACTCATAATAAAAGACTTATGTAGATGAAATATAGTGATAAAAAAATCCCATTTGTCAGACAAAAAGGATTTTCCTTGGTCAAAGCAGGAGTATTCTCCAGCCTCTATAAAACTATTAGTATAAGAGTTCGTAGATTTCCATAGCAATCAAATCAATGCTATCAAATGTATAAGTTTCACGAGCTTCAACATCACGAAGTGTAAAGAGTGGTCCGTTTTCTTCGTCGTGGTTAAAAGCAACCTCTGCGATAACAACTCCTTCGCGTTCAAAGTTACGTTTCAAGTTACCACCATCTTTAGTCATTGCTTCTAAGCGATTGATGATTCTAACCAAATGTGATTCCATTTTGATTCTCCTCCATTTCTTATCTTTACTATTTTACCATAAACAGAGTCTACTTGACTAGAAAAAAACTAAGATTTCTCGCTATTTCCCTCGTCTTTTAAAATTCATTAAAAATATCATGTGAAAATATTGCATTTTTATACAAAATATGTTATCCTTATACAAGTTTTGAGTTTAAATATAGAAAGTAGAGTATCCATGAATTTTTCTTTTTTACCGAAATATCTGCCATATTTTAACTATGGTGCCGTTGTAACAATTATTATTTCTATCTTAGTGGTCTTTTTAGGGACCGTTCTAGGAGTGCTGTTGGCCTTTGCACAACGTTCAAAAATTAAACCACTTGCCTGGTTTGCTAATCTATATATCTGGGTGTTCCGTGGGACTCCGATGATGGTGCAGATTATGATTGCATTTGCCTTGATGCATATTAGTGCTCCGACTATTCAAATTGGGATCTTAGATGTTGATCTGACTCGTTTGATTCCAGGGATTTTGATTATCTCTATGAATAGTGGTGCCTATGTATCAGAAACGGTTCGTGCTGGGATTAATGCAGTGCCAAAGGGACAATTAGAAGCAGCTTATTCACTAGGTATTCGCCCTAAGAATGCCATGCGCTATGTCATTTTACCCCAGGCTATCAAAAATATCTTACCTTCTCTAGGAAATGAGTTTATCACTATTATCAAGGATAGCTCGCTCTTGTCAGCTATCGGGGTTATGGAGTTGTGGAATGGAGCTACTACAGTATCAACAACCACCTACCTACCTTTAACACCGCTCTTATTTGCAGCCTTTTACTACTTGATTATGACCTCTATCTTGACACTGGCCTTGAAAGCTTTTGAAAATCGTATGGGACAAGGAGATAAGAAATAATGACTGAAACACTTATAAAAATTGAAAACCTTCATAAAAACTTTGGAAAAAATGAAGTTTTAAAAGGAATTAATCTTGAAATCAAAAAAGGACAAGTAGTGGTTATTATCGGACCTTCTGGTAGCGGTAAGTCAACCCTCCTTCGTTCGATGAATCTCCTCGAAGAAGCTACTAAAGGAAAAGTTATCTTTGAAGGTGTTGACATTACGGATAAGAAAAATGACCTCTTTGCCATGCGTGAAAAGATGGGAATGGTTTTCCAACAATTCAATCTCTTCCCAAATATGACAGTGAAGGAAAACATCACACTTTCTCCAATCAAGACAAAAGGTGAAAGTAAGGAAGTGGCTGAGAAGAGAGCACATGAGCTCTTAGAAAAGGTTGGTTTGCCAGATAAGGCAGATGCTTATCCACAAAGTCTGTCTGGTGGGCAACAACAACGTATCGCTATTGCTCGTGGTCTAGCCATGGAGCCAGATGTTTTACTATTTGATGAACCAACTTCTGCTCTAGATCCAGAAATGGTAGGAGAAGTACTAGCAGTTATGCAAGAACTTGCTCAGTCAGGAATGACCATGGTTATCGTAACGCATGAAATGGGCTTTGCTCGTGAGGTGGCAGATCGTGTGATCTTCATGGCTGACGGTGTTGTTGTTGAAGACGGAACTCCAGAGCAAGTCTTTGAACAAACCCAAGAACAAAGAACCAAGGATTTCTTGAGTAAGGTTTTGTAAGAATATCATGAAAAGCTCCAAGTGGGCTTTTTCTTATAGTTTCAGACTATAGGGTATCTTAGGTAAGAAGTGTTAGAATGCCGAACGATTTTTTGTTATAATAGAGAATATTTGTTAGAAAAGAGAAAATACATGACACAGATGATTGATGGAAAGGCTTTAGCAGCCAAGCTGCAAGGACAATTAGCTGAAAAAACGGCTAAACTAAAAGAAGAGACAGGATTGGTGCCTGGCTTAGTCGTTATTTTAGTAGGGGATAATCCAGCTAGCCAGGTTTATGTTCGTAACAAGGAACGTTCAGCTATCGCAGCGGGCTTCCAAAGTGAAGTTGTACGTGTTCCGGAAAGCATTACTCAAGAGGAATTGTTGGAGTTGATTGCCAAATACAACCAAGATCCAACATGGCATGGAATCTTAGTCCAGTTGCCATTGCCAAAACACATCGATGAAGAAGCTGTTCTACTAGCCATTGCCCCTGAAAAGGATGTAGATGGTTTTCATCCGCTCAACATGGGGCGTCTTTGGTCTGGTCACCCAGTCATGATTCCTTCAACTCCAGCAGGGATTATGGAAATGTTCCATGAGTATGGGATTGACTTAGAAGGCAAAAATGCTGTTGTCATTGGTCGTTCAAATATTGTTGGGAAACCCATGGCCCAGTTGCTGTTAGCTAAAAATGCAACTGTAACCTTGACCCACTCGCGCACCCACAATCTAGCCCAAGTAGCTTCTAAAGCCGATATTCTTGTAGTAGCAATTGGTCGTGCTAAGTTTGTGACCGCTGATTTTGTCAAACCTGGAGCAGTTGTCATTGATGTGGGGATGAACCGAGACGAGAATGGCAAGCTTTGTGGAGATGTTGAATATGATGCTGTTGCAGCAGTTGCTAGCTATATCACACCTGTACCTGGCGGAGTAGGACCTATGACGATTACTATGTTGATGGAGCAGACTTATCAGGCTGCATTGCGTTCGCTGGATAAAGACTAATCTCTCCTACAATCATTAATAGCTATTTAAAGAGCAAGTTCTAAAAAGGACTTGCTTTTTTCTTGCTCGATTTCTACTAAAATTCCAGTAAAACTTCTACAAATTATTGAAAAAATTCTACTATTTTGATATATTAAAAGTATCAATATGTATATGTAAAAATAAGTAAGCGTCTAGAGGGAGGTTTATTTTTTGAAGCAAAATGTAATCGCTTACTACAATATAGAAAGGAACCATAATGGATAAGAGATTTTTTGAAAAACGGTGTCATTTTAGTATTCGTAAGTTTGCTATTGGAGCGGCTTCGGTTATGATTGGAGCTAGTATATTTGGTCTTCAGGTAGCGCAAGCAGCTGAAACTGAAACGTCAAGTACCAGTGAAGAAACAATTCATCAAGTTCAGCCTTTAGATAAACTTCCAGATGATCTTGCTGCAGCCATTGCAAAAGCTGAGCAAAATGTCCCACAAGATTCCGCTACCGAAAAAGAAGAAAAAAATACGGATGAAGCAGCAAAACCAGTAACTGAAGATAAAGTAACTGAGGAAACAAGTCCTAAGAAAGAAAAGGAAGCAGAAGTAGTTAGCCCTAAGGAAGAAAAAACTGAAAAACCAGCTACTGAAGTGAATGAGAAAGAACCTACAGTGGCTGAAGTGAGTACTGAAAAGCCGGTAGTTTTGGAAGAACATACTGTTGAAGCTAATCAGAATAAACCGGTATCTGACGATAAAGCTAAGGAAGAAAAAATATCTTCAACAGAATTACCTCAAGTTACCAAAGAGAAAGAAAAAGAAGACCGACTTTTACAGGAAAGAAAACAAAATTTTAACAAAGACTGGTATTTTAAATTAAATGCTCAGGGTGATTTTTCGAAGAAAGATGTGGACGTTCATGACTGGTCTAAGTTGAACCTTCCTCATGACTGGAGTATCTATTTTGATTTTGATCACAAATCTCCTGCCCGAAATGAGGGTGGTCAATTAAACGGGGGTACTGCTTGGTATCGTAAGACTTTCACTGTAGATGAAGCTGCCAAGGACAAAGATGTTCGTATCAACTTCGATGGTGTCTACATGGACTCCAAGGTCTATGTCAATGGTAAATTTGTAGGTCATTATCCAAGTGGTTACAATCATTTTTCATATGATATCACTGAATTTTTAAATAAAGATGGCAGTGAGAATACTATTGCTGTTCAAGTTACCAATAAGCAACCAAGTAGTCGTTGGTACTCAGGAAGTGGTATCTATCGTGATGTGACGCTTAGCTATCGTGACAAGGTGCAGGTGGCTGAAAATGGAAATCATATTACAACTCCGAAATTAGCTCAACAAAAAGATGGCAATGTTGAAACACAAATCCAAAGCAAGATCAAAAATACTGCCAAGACTTTAGCCAAGGTATTTGTGGAGCAACAGATTTTTACTAAGGAAGGTAAGGCTGTTTCAGATTTAGTTCGTTCTGTAACCAAGAACCTAGCAGGAAATGAGGCAGCTGACTTTAAGCAAACAATCTTAGTAAATAAGCCAACTCTCTGGACAACCAAAAGTTATAATCCTCAACTCTATGTTCTAAAAACAAAGGTTTATAATGAAGGTCAACTAGTTGATGTGACAGAAGATACTTTTGGTTATCGTTATTTCAACTGGACAGCTAAAGAAGGTTTCTCACTGAACGGTGAGAGAATGAAATTCCACGGGGTTAGTATCCACCATGATAATGGTGCCTTGGGGGCAGAAGAAAACTATAAGGCAACCTACCGTAAATTAAAACTCCTGAAAGATATGGGAGTTAATTCTATCCGTACAACCCACAATCCAGCAAGTCCACAGTTGCTAGATGCTGCTGCTAGTCTAGGACTTTTGGTCCAAGAAGAAGCCTTTGATACTTGGTATCGTGGCAAGAAAACTTATGACTATGGACGTTTCTTTGACCAAGATGCAACTCACCCAGAAGCCAAAAAGGGTGAAAAGTGGTCTGATTTTGACCTCAGAACCATGGTTGAACGAGATAAAAATAATCCTTCAATCATCATGTGGTCGCTCGGTAATGAAGTTGATGAAGCAGATGGTGGAGAACGTTCACTAGAAACAGCCAAGCGTTTGAAAGCTGTTATCAAAGCAATTGATACAGAGCGCTATGTGACTATGGGTGAAAATAAATTCAGTCGTGCTTCTACAGGCTTGTTCTTAAAATTAGCAGCAATCATGGATGCTGTAGGTATGAACTATGGGGAGCGTTTTTACGATGCTGTTCGTAAAGCCCATCCAGACTGGTTGATTTACGGTTCTGAAACTTCTTCAGCGACTCGAACACGTGATTCCTACTTTTATCCTGCTAAAAATCTCTATCACGATAATCGTCCAAATCGTCATTATGAACAATCTGACTATGGTAATGACCGTGTAGCTTGGGGTAGAACAGCTACTGAATCTTGGACCTTTGACCGTGATCGTGCTGGCTATGCAGGTCAGTTCATCTGGACTGGTTTCGACTATATTGGTGAGCCTACACCTTGGCATAACCAAGATCATACACCAGTGAAAAGCTCGTACTTTGGTATTATTGATACAGCAGGCTTGCCTAAGAATGATTTCTATTTATACCGTAGTGAGTGGTATAGTGCCAAAGAAAAACCAACTGTTCGTATCATGCCTCACTGGAATTGGACGGAAGAAACGCTTAAGGAACGTAATATGCTTATCAATGGCAAGGTTCCAGTTCGGACCTTCTCAAATGCTGCTAGCGTAGAATTGTTCTTGAACAACCAGTCCCTTGGTAAGAAAGAATTTGTTAAGAAAACAACTGAAGATGGGCGCCCTTATCACGAGGGAGATAAACCAAGTGAATTGTATCTTGAGTGGTTGGTGGAATATAAACCAGGCACCTTGACTGCTATTGCTCGTGATGAAAATGGTAAAGAGATTGCGCGTGACAGTGTAACAACAGCAGGAGAACCTGCTAGAGTTCGTCTCACCAAGGAAGAACATGTTATCACTGCAGACGGTAAAGATTTGTCTTATATCCATTATGAAATCGTTGATGAAGACGGCAACGTCGTACCAACAGCTAACAATCTTGTTCATTTCAATCTTCATGGCCAAGGTCAGATCGTTGGTGTGGACAATGGGGAACAAGCTAGCCGTGAACGTTATAAAGCTCAGAAAGATGGCACATGGCATAGAAAAGCCTTCAATGGTAAAGGTGTTGTCATTGTAAAATCCACTGAGAAAGAAGGGAAATTTACTCTTTATGCTGATTCTGCAGGTTTAGCTTCTGATCAGGCGACGGTTACAACCGTTTCAGGCAAAAAAGAAAATCGTCATTTTGTCGCTTTTGCCCCTGTGAAGGCGACTACAGATGTTAGCGAAAATCCTAAATTGCCAAAAACTGTGACAGCTATTTATAGCGACGGCAGTGTTGAAGAAAAATCTGTAACTTGGGATATACCAGATGATCTCCTTACTAGTGCAGGGGAGAAAAAAGTTCTTGGTAGCGTGGAAGGTCTCGAAGCTAAGGCTGAAGCCCTTGTTAAGGTCATTGCTCTTGATAAGTGGTTGCCTAAAGTTGCAACTGTACCAGTTGGTACAGCTATAGAGGATTTGGATAAAACGGTAACGGCTGTTTTGTCAGATGGTAACTTGGTTGATGCGGATGTCGTTTCTTGGACCTTGAAAGATCCTGCTGCTTTGTCAAAAGAAGGTGGACGAACTGAAGCAACTGGTAAATTGGTAGGTAATGACTACGAGGTGACAGCAACCTTTATCGCAAGTAATCAGGAAACCGAAAGTACTGTTACAGGTCTCACAGTTGGAGATAAGGTTCTTGAAAACTTTGTGCCTGGAAAGACCTATTACCGAGTAACCCTTCCTTACAGTGCTGAGCTTCCAAGTGTTGGTGCACAAACTACTGGCTATCAGGTGACAGTTCAACAAGCTTCAGCTGCTAATGATTATCAGGCTTCTGTATTCTTGAGTGACCAGAAGGGCGATTTAGTTCAAACTTACTTGATTCAATTTGTGAAAGAAGCGCCTGCCTTGACACGCTTGGAAGTAAGTGTAGAAGGTAAAGAAAATGCAACAGAAGATCAAGTCCTTCCTTATCATGTCATTGGGCATTACGAAGATGGTTCACAGACTGAATTTTCAGCATCAGATATTCACTTGGATGCTAGCTCTACTGATGGTGGGCATCTTGAAGTAAACGGACAGAACTTGCTACTTTACACTAAAGGTAGTGTGACGCTCACACCTCGTATTGACAATCAAACTGATAAGACTCAATCTGTAGCCACTGTAGTGGTCATCAAAGAAAACAAAGTAGCCAAGAAAATTGTTAAGCTTCATCCTGTTTCAATCTCTACAGATATCAATCAGCAACCAATCTTGCCTGATCAAATCGGAGCAGAATTTGACCAAGGTTTGCCTCGTAAGCTAGCTGTAACTTGGGACAAGGTAGATGCAAAAGAACTCGCTAGCTATCATAGCTTTACCCTTAAAGGTCATGTAGAAGGTACAGACATTGAAGCTACTGCAAATGTGACTGTTGAAGGTTTGCAGGTTGCTGAAGAAATCAGCCTGACTCTTCCTAAGGGTGAAACGGTTCAATTACCAGCTAACGTACGTGCCTACCATTCTAATGGAACAACTGTCTATAATGATGTCGTTTGGGATAAGGTGCCAGCTAACTCTAGTCAAACTGAAGGTATCTTTGAAATCAAAGGTCAATTAGTTGGTAGCTCTCTGACTACCAAGGCTCATGTCCGTGTTTCCAGTCAGGTTGTTGCGGGAAATAATATCTCGAAACAATGGACAGGTTCACAATTGCCAGCAGCTATCGTATCCAATACTGGTGGAGATGATTCTGCCAATACTCTGAACGATTTGACGGTTTCAAGAGCCAATACAGATGTCAAGAATCGATGGACTACATGGCAAACAGGCACAGATAATGATTGGGCTTCTATCTTATTCGGTAATTCAGGAGATTTGACCAAACGCTTTGTTGATAATCTTGCAGTTGATTTCTACACAGATGGTGCAATCGGACTTCCAAAAGAATATGTCATCGAATACTATGTTGGTCAAGAAATTCCAGATTTGCCAACTGATGTCAATCATGCTCAAGGAGATGCCAACCATCCATTTAACAATGCTGCCAACTGGAAAGAAGTTGAACATCTCAAAGCTCCAGGGCAATTATCCGCAAGCCAAACTAACCACTTTACCTTTGACAAGGTTGAGACCTATGCCGTTCGTATTCGCATGAAGAAAGCAAATGGAACGGATGGTGTCGGTTTGACCGAAATCACTATCTTGGGAAATAAAGTCCCAAGTGCTACAAGTTCAGAGATTTCTATTAGAGTAGACGGTCAGAAGCTGGAACATTTCAATCCGTCTAAGACAGACTACCATATTCCGCAAACTAGTAAAGTGATTACTGCAACAGCAAGCGACAATGGTTTGGTAACAATTGTCCCTGCTACAAGCCCAGAAGGAGCAACACGTCTCATTTTGAAGGCAGAAGACGGAACCATCTTGAAAGAATACCACATCTTCCGCGATGGTAAAAAAGAATCTACACAACCAGTAGCTGCAGAGAGTGGTGCCATGACATTAACTGTTGGCGATAAACTTCAATTACCTACTGAAGTGACAGTCTACTATCCATCACAAACAGATTGGACGACTGATAAACTAGCCGTAGAATGGGATGCAGTCCCTGAACATGCGACAGACCAAGAAGGCACCTTTGAAGTGCTTGGTCATATTCTTGGAACAGACTTGACTACTAAGATGCAAGTAACCGTTCTAGCAAGAGGAAATCAAGTTATCTCAGAGAATGCAAGCAATAATGCGACCGACTCTAAAGCCTTTGCCTCTACTACAAACGATACCGATGCCGCTTCTAATGATAGAATCTTCTATATCAACGATGGGCGATTTAATGAGGATGGACGTTGGACTAACTGGTCTCGTACTCCAAAAAATCAGGAAGTGTCGGTAGGAGTTCTCTTTAAGAAGAATGGTCAGATTACACCTCGGTCTGTAGGAAAAGTAGCAATTCAGTTCTTCAAAGACAGTGGAACAGATGCACCAGCGACAATGGTACTCGAAAGATATGTTGGACCAACTTATTCTGAACCAAGCACCATTTCACGTTATGAAGAAAATGCGAATCATCCATTTAACAAGGCAGAAAATTGGCAAGAAATTCCTTATAAGGCACCTGGAGCAATCGAGGCTGGTAAGCCAATCGAATTTACCTTTGATCCGATTCAGACAACCGCTATTCGCGCACGTATGACTCGCAAATCAACCACTAATGGTCTCGCAATGGTTGAGTTTAGTGCATATTCTCCAGCCAAAGCCAGTGATTCAGAAACACCTGCAGTGACAATTTCAATTAATGGAAAAGCATTGGAAAACTTTGATCCTGCGGTTTCAGAATATCGGTTAACCGCTAATGGAGCGAAACCAGAGGTGACTGTCCAAACAAGCGGTCACGGTGTAGCGACTGTCGTTGAGTCAAATCAAGATAATCTTCCAACACTTGTTCGACTTCTTGCTAAAGATGGTAGTCTCGTGAAAGAATATCGACTTCACTTTGAAGCTGGTTCAGAAGCTAGTCATGCAGTGGATGATCAAGCTATTGTTCTAGACCGTCCAAGTCTAGAAGTTGAGAAAGCTGTCATTCCATTCAAGGAAATTATTCGTGAGAATAGTGACTTAGCCAAAGATGAACGTCGTATCGTCTCAGAAGGTCAAAATGGAGAAAAGGTAGACTACGTCGAAGTATTAGGAACAAGTCGTAAGGTTGTTCATACAGAAACAAGAGATGCAAAAGATCAAATTGTTGAAGTAGGAGTGAAAGCAGTTGTTACAAGTAGCAAGGGTGAGGAGCCAGCTCCAGTTCTTGAAATCCCAGAGTACACGGACCCTATTGGAACTGTAGGTGAGGAGCCAGCCCCAATAGTAGAAGTCCCAGAATATAGCAACTCTATCGGTACTGCAGGAGACCAAGCAGCCCCAATTGTTGAAGTTCCAGAGTTTAAAGGCGGAGTTAATTGGGTCGAAGCCGCTACAAATGAAGTTCCAGAGTTTAAAGGCGGAGCTAACTGGGTTGAAGCTGCTAAAAATGAAGTTCCAGAGTTCAAGGGCGGAGCTAATTGGGTTGAAGCTGCTAAAAATGAAGTGCCTGAATTCAAGGGTGGAGTCAATGCTGTGCAAGCAGATAAGAACGAACTCTCAGAATATACAGGAACTCTAGGAACCGCAGGAGACCAAGCGGCTCCGACAATCGACAAACCAGTTGCAGATATTCGAGGTTTATCTGATAAACCTTCAGAAACTCAGGCTTCACAAATTCTTGGAAATGCTTCGGAAAAAGCAGACTCAGCAAGACTTCCAGAAACTGGGGAAAGTCAATCAGATACAGCAATTTTCCTAGCAAGTCTCAGTCTAGCCTTATCAGCAGCATTCCTAAATGGGAAACGCAAGGAAGAATAATGATTCATAACTCACTATTCTCAAAAAGCTGATTATTATAAAAAAAGGAGAAGACTATATAGTCTTCTCCTTTATTAATTGGGTAGTGAGGTGTATAATGAAAGTAAGAGAAAGCATGAAGGAGTAGCTTATGAAAGTCATTGATCAAGCTCTACTGAAAAAAGTGCTCATCGAGCGTCCTCGTTCTAGTCATAAGGGAGACTACGGTCGTCTTCTCTTGATTGGGGGAACGTATCCCTATGGGGGAGCGATTATTATGGCTGCTTTAGGGGCGGTTAGAAGTGGCGCAGGCTTGGTGACAGTAGCAACGGATAAAGAGAATATTTCAGCTCTACATAGCCATCTGCCAGAGGCTATGGCTTTTGACCTTGGTGATAAGCAGTTACTTGAGCAACAGTTGCAGAAAGCAAGTGTTGTCTTGGTCGGACCTGGACTAGTGGATGATGAGCGTGGAGAAGAGCTTCTCCAAACAGTTTTTGATCATTTAGACCAAGACCAGACCCTCATACTAGATGGTGGTGCCTTATCTATTTTTGCTAAGAGGGGGATGAAATTTCCTAAAGCTAAACTTGTTTTAACTCCACACCAAAGGGAATGGCAAGTCTTGTCAGGCTTAGATTTGGATTTCCAAGGAACCGATGAAACAGGGGAGGCCTTGAAGAGATTTCCTTCAGGAACGATTCTAGTTCAAAAAGGTCCTGCTACTCGAATTTGGCAAGCTGGTCAAACTGATTGTTATCAGTTGAGTGTTGGAGGCCCTTATCAGGCGACTGGGGGAATGGGTGATACTCTGGCAGGGATGATTGCTGGTTTTGCTGGTCAATTCCCACAAGTTAGTCTCTATGAAAGAGTGACAGTAGCGACCTATCTACATTCAGCAATTGCTCAAAAATTATCTGAGGACAACTTTGTAGTTCTGCCAACCACGATTAGTCAACATATTCCTGCATTCATGAAAAAAATACAAAAAGACACCTGAAAATATCAGGTGTCTTTTGATGATTAGAAGAGGCCTTTGACCTTATCTACAAGACCGTCAAGTCCTTCTGAGCCTGAAACCAAAGCTTGTGCTTGGCTTAGGTACTCACCGAGTTGATCCTTGTTTTCTTCAACAAAAGTTTTTGCTGCAGAAAAATCTTTGTTCTCAATGAGTTCTTTTACTTGATTAAACAAATCTAATGGGTTCATGAGTTCCCTCCTTTTCTACAATTCAATTCAATCATTTTTTTCGAATCTTGCAAGAAACTTGACTCTTCAAATAAAGTTCAGGGGTGTCAAATGGTGCAAATTTTGATATAATTTTTAGTGATGAATTTTAGAAATAATCGGTACGTAGTTGTAGATTTAGAAGCTACAAGTACCGGAAGCAAGGCAAAAATCATCCAAGTGGGAATTGTAGTCATTGAAGATGGTGAGATTGTTGAGCAGTATGCGACTGATGTCAACCCTCATGAACACTTGGATTCTCATATCAAAGAATTAACGGGTTTGACTGATAAACGTTTGGCAAAGGCTCCAGAGTTTTCTCAGGTGGCTGGAAAGATTTTTGAACTGGTCAAAGACGGTATTTTTGTTGCGCACAATGTTCAGTTCGATGCTAATTTATTGGCAGAATTCCTCTTTTTTGAGGGTTATGAATTGCGCACGCCTCGTATCGATACAGTGGAGTTGGCTCAAGTATTTTACCCTCAGCTTGAGAAGTATAATCTCGGCATTCTTTGCCAAGAGTTGGGGATTCCTCTAGAGCAAGCCCATTCAGCCCTATCTGATGCCCAAGCAACAGCAGAACTCTTTCTTTGTATGAGACAAAAGATGTTTGGACTGCCAAAAGGGTTGTTGGAGCGCTTATTGAGTTTATCAGACAGCTTACTCTATGAATCTTACCTAGTCATCGAGGAGGTTTATCAGAAGCAGTCTCTTCTCGTTGAGCATGATTTGGTAGAAGTGCAAGGCTTATTCTTAAGAAAAGAAAAGCCAGTCCTTTCTCCACGCAAACTCTCAAAAGATTTCCAAACTAATATTGCCTTGCTAGGTTTGGAAGAGAGAAGTCAACAAGAAGAATTTGCCCAAAAGGTTCAAGAGTTTTTACAAGGGGAAGCCATTTCCTTTATTCAGGCTCAAACAGGAATCGGGAAAACCTATGGTTACCTGCTACCGGCCTTGTCACTTGAGAATGAAGAAGGAATCCTACTCAGTGTTCCGACTAAGATCCTTCAAAATCAGGTGATGCAAGAGGAGGCTAAAAAACTAGAAGAGATTTTCCATATCTCTATTCATAGTCTTAAAGGTCCTCAGAATTACTTGAAGCTAGATGCCTTTCATGCAGCGCTAGAGGAAGAAGAGTCCAATCGTTTGTATACTCGTTTCAAGATGCAACTTCTAGTTTGGTTGACTGAAACAGAAACAGGAGATTTAGACGAAATTGGTCAGCTTTATCGCTACCAGCAGTTTTTACCGAACTTGGTACACGATGGTAATCTTCACAAAGACTCTCTCTTTTGGCTAGAGGATTTTTGGAAACGAGGTCAGGACAAGGCTCGTTCTTGCAAGTTGCTTGTGACCAATCATGCTTACCTCGTTACTCGACTTGAAGATGATCCTAGTCTCTTAGAAGGGCGTCTCTTGATTTTAGATGAAGCCCAGAAAATCTTGTTGACATTGGAAATTCTTTCTCGAAAATCTTATTTGCTAACAGATTTGGTGGAGCAACTAGATCAAGCTCTATTGAGGGAAGAAGGTATGCTTCAAAGACGCTTGCTAGAAAGTATTCGTTTTGAAGTTTCTTACCTACTCGATCAGTTTCTATCTGGTAAACGGAAGATGTGTCCAGCTAGTAGCATTGACAAGCTCCGCCAAGATTTTTCTGAGTTGAATTTATCAGAATTTAAAGACTATCAGAGATTTTTTACATCTGAGGGAGAATTTTGGTTATCGACTTCAGATGTGTCTAGTAAGAAGGTTGAAATCACTTCTAGTCGCAATCATCGTTTGCTCTTTTCTCAGATTTTCCCAGAATCCTGTCAATTTTTAGGAATCTCTGCAACCCTTGAAATTAGTAGTAGGGTTTCTTTACCAGAATTGTTAGGTTTTCCTCAAGCAGCCTTTTACTGCATGGACGAACAGTTTCAGGAAAATCAGGAAATCTTGGTGGTGAATGATTTTCCGTTGGTGACAGAAATTTCATCCGAGGAATATGCACAAGCAATTGTAGAAGTTCTAGAAGAACTATTCCAGTTTGAAGAACCCATTCT
>CAKPXD010000022.1 GCA_934201655.1 uncultured Streptococcus sp.
TTGTCGAGCAAGACGCAGTGGTTGAGTGGGCTCTACTACGCTGATTTCATCAGCTTTTACAGCCCTACTCAACTGTACGGAGGTGGGACGACGAAATCGAATTCTAACGAATTACCGATTTCTGTCCCACTCTCTTTTCTGTAAGCAGTTTCCTTGACATCTTATTTATTTTTCGTTATCATATGTCCATATAATATATGGGAGTCTGTGTACAGTCTGAGAGGAAGTGTTAAACTTCGACCGCACCTGATCTGGGTAATGCCAGCGTAGGGAACGATACTTGGCCTAATTTTGCACCTTTTTCATATATGGAAGAGGTTTTTCTTTTTTTACAAAGAAAAACTGTAACTTAGAAGGAGGTTTTAATGAAAGCAAGCATTGCTTTACAAGTCCTGCCCCTATCACAGGGGATTGACCGCATAGCTGTAATTGATAAGGTCATTGCTTATCTGCAAGCTCAAGAAGTGACCATGGTGGTGACACCATTTGAAACGGTCTTGGAGGGGGAGTTTGATGAGCTTATGCGCATTCTCAAAGAAGCGCTAGAAGTGGCGGGGCAAGGAGCAGACAATGTTTTTGCCAATGTGAAAATAAATATAGGAGAGATTTTAAGCATTGATGAGAAACTTGAAAAGTATAATGAGACGACATATTAGTCTGCTAGGATTTTTGGGTGTCTTATCCGCTTGGCAGGTGGCGGGATTCTTAAAACTCTTACCAAAGTTTATCCTGCCGACACCACTTGAGATCCTCCAGTCTTTTGTTCGTGACAGAGAATTTCTTTGGTACCATAGTTGGGCAACCTTGAGAGTAGCCTTATTAGGTTTGGTTTTGGGCGTCTTGATAGCCTGTATTATGGCCGTCCTTATGGATAGTCTGAGTTGGCTCAATGACTTGATTTACCCCATGATGGTGGTTGTCCAGACCATACCGACAATTGCCATAGCCCCTATCCTAGTTTTATGGTTGGGTTATGGAATCTTGCCCAAGATTGTCTTGATTATCTTGACGACAACCTTCCCTATTATCGTCAGTATTCTAGATGGATTTAGGCATTGTGACAAGGATATGCTGACCTTGTTTAGTCTGATGCGAGCCAATCCTTGGCAAATTCTGTGGCATTTTAAAATCCCTGTCAGCCTGCCCTACTTTTATGCAGGACTTAGGGTCAGTGTTTCCTACGCCTTTATCACAACAGTGGTATCTGAGTGGTTGGGAGGCTTTGAAGGACTTGGTGTCTACATGATTCAGTCCAAAAAATTGTTTCAGTATGATACCATGTTCGCGATTATTATTCTGGTATCGCTGATCAGTCTTCTGGGTATGAAGCTAGTCGATATCAGTGAAAAATATGTGATTAAATGGAAACGTGCTTAAAATAGAGCATTTTAGAAAAAGAAAAGAGGAAATATAAATGAAGAAAACATGGAAAGTGTTTTTAACGATTGTAACAGCTCTTCTAGCTGTCGTGCTTGTGGCTTGTGGCCAAGGAACAGCTTCTAAGGATAACAAAGAAGCAGAACTCAAAAAAATTGACTTTATCCTAGACTGGACACCCAATACCAACCATACAGGGCTTTATGTTGCCAAGGAAAAAGGTTATTTCAAAGAAGCTGGAGTGGATGTTGATTTGAAATTGCCACCAGAAGAAAGTTCATCTGACTTGGTTATCAATGGTAAAGCGCCATTTGCTATCTATTTCCAAGACTACATGGCTAAGAAATTGGAAAAAGGGGCAGGCATTACTGCAGTTGCAGCAATCGTTGAGCACAATACATCAGGGATTATCTCTCGTAAGTCTGACAATATCAATAGTCCTAAAGACTTGGTTGGGAAGAAATATGGAACCTGGAATGACCCAACAGAACTTGCTATGTTGAAAACCTTGGTAGAATCTCAAGGTGGAGACTTTGAGAAGGTTGAAAAATTACCAAACAACGACTCAAACTCGATTACACCGATTGCCAATGGCGTTTTTGATGCTGCCTGGATTTACTACGGTTGGGATGGTATTCTTGCTAAATCTCAAGGAGTGGATGCCAACTTCATGTATTTGAAAGACTATGTCAAAGAGTTTGACTACTACTCACCAGTTATCATCGCAAACAATGACTATCTGAAAGACAACAAAGAAGAAGCTCGTAAAGTCATCCAAGCTATCAAAAAAGGCTACCAATACGCGATGGATCACCCAGAAGAAGCGGCTGATATCCTCATCAAAAATGCCCCAGAGTTAAAGGATAAACGTGACTTTGTCATTGAATCTCAAAAATACTTGTCAAAAGAATACGCAAGCGACAAGGAAAAATGGGGACAGTTTGATGCTGACCGCTGGAATGCCTTCTACAAATGGGATAAAGAAAATGGAATCCTCAAGGAAGACTTGACTGATAAAGGATTTACTAACGAATTTGTAAAATAATGACAGAAATTAGACTAGAACATGTAAGCTATGCCTACGACGATGAAAAGATTTTAGAGGATATTAACCTACAAGTGACTTCAGGTGAAGTGGTCTCTATCCTAGGCCCCAGTGGTGTAGGAAAGACTACTCTCTTTAACCTGATTGCAGGGATTTTAGAAGTCCAGTCAGGTAGAATTGTGCTTGATGGTGAGGAAAATCCCAAGGGGCGCGTGAGCTATATGCTACAAAAGGATTTGCTCTTGGAACATAAGACTGTCCTTGGCAATATCATTTTGCCCCTCTTGATCCAAAAGGTGGACAAGGCAGAAGCCATTGCCAAAGCAGATGAAATTCTTGCTACTTTTCAGTTGACGGCTGTACGGGACAAGTATCCTCATGAACTCAGTGGTGGGATGCGCCAGCGTGTTGCTTTACTCCGTACCTACCTTTTCGGGCACAAGCTCTTTCTTCTAGACGAGGCCTTTAGCGCTTTGGATGAGATGACTAAGATGGAACTTCATGCCTGGTATCTTGATATTCATAAACAGCTAGGGTTAACGACCTTAATCATCACCCATAGTATAGAGGAAGCCCTCAATCTCAGCGACCGCATCTATATCTTGAAAAATCGTCCTGGGCAGATTGTTTCTGAAGTCAAACTCGACTGGTCTGAAGATCAAGACAAGGAAGTTCAAAAAATTGCTTATAAACGCCAGATTTTAGAAGAATTGGGCTTGAAACTATAGATAAAGAACTGAAAACAACTTAAACTACAAAAAACTTCGGTACCATTAATGGTACCGAAGTTTTATTTTTCTATTTTATAATTCACTAATATAAATCAATGATTTATTCTAATCCCATTGAGACTTTAGAAATAAGTAAGTAAGAGCCGTCCTCCTGTTTGTCAAAAGTAAGAGTAACAGACTTGATGTTATTGCCGGGTGCTACATAAGAAATTACTTTGTTTTCACGGTCTTTTTTCTTAGTCGTGCTTTCTTTAGATGGTTGGCCGTGTTCTTTTATGACATCATCGTAATTTGTACCACCAGCTCCGCGTTGAAGAATATCTCCTTGTTTGAGAGCATCGAATTGTTCCTTGGTCCATGTAAATTCTTCTTCGGCTTGATTAGTAGACACGGTATCTTGAGCAGCATTCTTTTGGATTTGATTATAGATAACTTGACTACCTACAGCAAAAACAATAGATGCTACAGAAAGAACAGTACCAATAATAGCTAATACTTTTTTATTTTTACGGTTTAAGCATAAGCCAACAATACCTAGGATAAGTGCAAGGATAGCGATTAAGAATGAAATTTGATTGATACCAGGAATCCAAGAACCAAGGAGTGCAATAGCTCCTAAAACAATAGCTAGGATACCAAAAATTTTATTTTCTTGTTTCATAGCGAAACCTTTCTCAGCTTTTATTGTGAATCAGTATTTGCACATATTTGATACTTATTAACATACTTTCAAAGGATTTGAAAGCTAGCTGTAACTTCTTTATTATAACATAAATGTAGAATAGAAAATGAAATGGGAATTGCTTGCTATCAGTAGCTATTTTTTAAAACTCAGTATTTCCAAGGACTTAGCCTTAAAAATTTGACTTATAGAGCTGTAAATGATAGTATAGTCAAAGATAGTCAAAGTTTAAGAAGGAGGTAGCAAGCTATGAAATTTAAAAATACATCGGACCATATTGAAGCTTATATCAAGGCGATTTTAGAACAATCTGGTATCGTCGAATTGCAACGTAGCCAGCTAGCGGATACCTTTCAAGTCGTACCTAGCCAGATCAACTATGTGATTAAGACTCGTTTTACAGAGAGTAGAGGATATCTAGTTGAGAGTAAACGTGGTGGTGGGGGCTATATTCGCATTGGTCGAATCGAATTCTCTAACCATCATGATATGCTCCGCGATTTGTTGTATTCAGTGGGTGATGAGGTGAACCAAGTCATCTTTGAAGATGTCTTAAGACTCTTAGTCGAACAAGAACTCATGACCCGCCAAGAGATGAATCTATTATTAGCTATGGGGACAGACCGAATTCTAGGTGAGGAAGCTGATTATATTCGTGCCAATATGCTTCGTCAGTTGTTGCATGAAGTAGATAGAAAAGGAAAATAAAACGACATGAAATATTCAAAAGCATTGAGAGAATGCATCGATAGCGCCTTTTTGGTAGCGAGTCGCTTTGATGCAGATTACCTAGAGTCTTGGCATTTGCTGATTGCCATGGCCAATCATAGCTACAGTGTTGCTGGAGCAACTTTAAATGAATTCCCGTATGAGATTGATCGTTTAGAGGAAGTGGCTGTAGAGTTGACAGAAGCCAACTATAACCACAAGGAAGATTACAAGGAACTCCCATTTTCCTATCGTTTGAACGTCTTGATGTTGGAGGCGGAACATGTTGCTTCGGTGGTACATGCCAAAGCATTGGGAACAGAGCATCTTCTCTACGCTATCTTGCATGATGGCAATGCCCTAGCTACTCGCATTTTGGAAAAAGCAGGATTTTCTTATGAAGACCAGAAAGATCAAGTCAAGATTGCTGGGCTTCGTCGTAGTCTTGAAGCGCGTGCTGGTTGGACAAAGGAAGATTTGAAGGCTCTGCGTCAGCGCCACAAATCAGTAGCAGATAAGCAAAATTCTATGGCCAATATGATGGGTATGCCTCAAACTCCAAGTGGTGGTTTGGAAGATTACACTCATGACCTCACAGAGCAAGCTCGTTCAGGTAAATTGGAACCAGTTATTGGACGTGACCAAGAAATCTCTCGTATGATCCAAATCTTGAGTCGAAAAACAAAAAACAATCCAGTTCTAGTTGGAGATACAGGTGTTGGTAAAACAGCTCTGGCACTTGGTCTTGCACAGCGAATTGCCAACGGAAATGTGCCTGATGAAATGGCTAAGATGCGTGTCTTAGAACTTGATTTGATGAATGTGGTTGCGGGAACCCGTTTCCGTGGAGACTTTGAAGAACGTATGAACAATATCATCAAAGATATTGAGGAAGATGGCAAGGTTATCCTCTTTATCGATGAACTTCATACCATTATGGGATCAGGAAGTGGTATTGATTCGACCTTGGATGCGGCCAATATCCTGAAACCTGCCCTAGCGCGTGGAACTCTGAGAACTGTTGGGGCAACCACTCAGGAAGAATACCAAAAACATATCGAAAAAGACGCAGCCCTTTCTCGTCGCTTTGCTAAAGTGATGATTGAGGAACCAAGTGTGGCTGATAGTATGGCTATCTTGCGTGGCTTGAAGGCAACTTATGAGAAACACCACCATGTCCAAATTACAGATGATGCAGTCGAAACAGCTGTCAAAATGGCACATCGCTATTTGACTAGTCGTCACTTGCCAGACTCAGCGATTGATCTTTTGGATGAAGCGGCAGCAACTGTCCAAAATAAATCGAAGCACGCTAAAAAAGATGAGTCAGGTTTAACAGCAGCAGACAAGGCCTTGATTGATGGCAAATGGAAACAAGCAGCTCAGCTCATTTCAAAAGAACAGGAAGTTCCGGTCTATAAAGATCTGGTAAAAGAGTCTGATATTTTGACAACCTTGAGTCGATTGTCAGGTATTCCAGTTCAAAAATTGACACAAACGGACGCCAAGAAGTATCTCAATCTCGAAACTGAACTGCATAAACGTGTTATCGGACAGGAACAAGCGGTATCAAGCATCAGTCGTGCCATTCGCAGAAATCAATCGGGGATTCGCAATAACAAACGTCCAATTGGATCCTTTATGTTCCTTGGACCAACAGGTGTTGGTAAAACTGAATTGGCCAAGGCCTTGGCGGAAGTTCTCTTTGATGATGAGTCTGCTCTTATCCGCTTTGACATGAGTGAATACATGGAGAAATTCGCAGCCAGTCGTCTCAATGGCGCACCTCCGGGTTATGTAGGTTACGAAGAAGGTGGAGAGTTGACCGAGAAGGTTCGTAACAAACCATACTCAGTACTTCTCTTTGACGAGGTAGAGAAGGCCCACCCAGATATCTTTAATGTGCTCTTGCAGGTCTTGGATGATGGTGTCTTAACAGACAGTAAGGGTCGCAAGGTTGATTTCTCTAATACCATTATTATCATGACGTCAAACCTTGGTGCGACAGCTCTTCGTGATGACAAGACAGTCGGTTTTGGAGCTAAAGATATTCGTTTTGATCAGGAAAATATGGAAAAACGGATGTTCGAAGAATTGAAAAAGGCTTATCGTCCAGAGTTCATCAACCGTATTGATGAAAAAGTGGTCTTCCATAGCTTGTCAAGTCAAGATATGCAGGAAGTGGTTAAGATTATGGTCAAACCATTGATTGCAAGCCTGACAGAAAAAGGAATTAACTTGAAACTCCAAGCATCTGCCCTTAAGCTTCTAGCTCAGAAGGGATATGATCCAGAGATGGGAGCTCGCCCACTGCGCAGAACTCTGCAAACAGAAGTAGAAGACAAACTTGCAGAGCTCCTTCTTACAGGTGAACTGAAAGAAGGTAAGACACTTAAAATTGGTGTCAAAGCAGGTCAATTAAAATTTGAGATTGTTTAAAATTGTGAGGTTGGAACAGATTGTTTCAGCCTCTTTTTTTGGGAAGTTGTTACTCAAATAAGCATTTGAATTGTGCATTTAGTTTAAGGAGTTCAAAAACGAATTTCTACTGATCAAGTTTTGTATATCAAGAAAAAATCCGATCATGTAGAAAATATTTTTATAAAAAATAATAAAAAAGTGTTGACAAACAATAGAAGGAGTAGTATGATATAAAATATAAAAAGTTATAAAAAGGTTGAAAAGACATGAAAAAAAGGATAGCAGTGGTTTTTGGAACCTTTGCTCCCCTGCATCAGGGGCATATTGATTTAATCCAAAGAGCAAAACGACAATGCGATGCTGTATGGGTGGTAGTTTCAGGTTATAAGGGAGATCGTGGTGAACAGGTTGGACTTACACTACAAAAGAGGTTTCGCTATATTCGTGAAGCATTTCGAGATGATGAGTTGACTTCTGTTTGTAAACTTGACGAAACCAATATTCCACGCTATCCAATGGGCTGGCAGGAGTGGTTGGATCAGATGTTGCAGGCCATTTCCTATGACCAGACTGGTGAGGAACTAATCTTTTTTGTAGGAGAGTCCGAATACCAACAAGAATTGTCAGAACGTGGTTTCGAGACTGTTCTACAGGAAAGAAAATTTGGAATTTCGGCTAGCATGATTCGTGAAAATCCAAGCAAATATTGGAAATATATCGCTCAACCTTTCCGCCGTCAGTTTACGAAAAAAGTGTTGATTATGGGAAGTGCTAGTAATGGTAAAACAACTCTAGCCAAGGATTTAGCTCGCTTTTATGACGCGCCAGTCAGTCTGGAGTATGCTCGTGAGTATCAGATAAAAAATAATGTCCGAGATGATGAGCTTACCCCCAAAGATTATTATTACCTTCTTTTGGGCCAATATGATCAAACTTCCAAGTTAATCGATAGCAATGCCAATCGAGGCCTAGTCATTGCAGATACCAACTCATTGGTAACCAAGGGCTACTACGATTACTACATGGAAAGCGAAGAGCAGGAGGACTTGTCCGTAGAGACCTTTGATAATCTCTTTGTTTCCATCGTAGCCAAGGAAAAGTGGGATTTAATCCTCTTTGTGCAACCTATTGGCTCTTATGTCAATGATGGTTTTCGCGACATGACCATGGCAGAAGACCATATCCGTCACAGTTTTTCTCAACATTTGAATATGATGAGGGAGCAATATCTAACCAATATCCCTCATGTTTATCTAGCTGATGACTATCTAGGAAATTATGAAGCAGCAAAAGTAGCTATTGATGCCATTTACCAAGCAGATTAGGAGAAGAAAATGAAAAAAATAACTGAAAAAATCACACAATTTATCGAAAACTTTAAAAATGTTCACGCAGAAGCTCGTAAAATTGGTTTTGCAGGAGTTATGCGTTTGCTTTGGAAAGACCTATTTGTGGGACGCAGTCTTTTCCAGTGGCTCTATTTGATTGTTTTATCAAGTGTTCCTCTTATTCTGGAGTTTACACAAAACACGGAAAGTCATGACTGGATTGGCCTCTTGGCCTCTTGGACAGGAATTGTCTGCGTTATCTTGGTAGCTGAAGGTCGAGCTAGTAACTATCTTTTTGGAGCTATTAACTCTGCAATCTACTTGGTCTTATCTATGAATGCTACTTTCTACGGCGAAGTTTTGACAACAGTTTATTTCTTTGTCATGCAGCCTATTGGTCTCTATGCTTGGTTGTCTAATCGGATCAATGAACAAGGAAAACCAGAGGAGTCTCACTTTGAAGCTAAGAAACTTGGTCTGGTTGATTGGCTCAAGTACTTGGCCTTGACAGCTCTCATCTGGATTGGCATGGGTTTAGCTTACCAAAGTATCCATAGTGCTCGTCCATTCCGTGATAGTGTAACGGATGCGACCAATGGTGTTGGTCAGCTCTTGATGACACGTCTTTACCGTGAGCAATGGATTTTTTGGATTGCTACCAATCTCTTTAGTATCTACCTCTGGTGGGGTGAAAACATCCATATCCAAGGGATGTACTGGGTCTACACCCTCAATAGTCTAGTCGGTTGGTACCAATGGACTAAGGCTGTCAAGGAGGGATAAGATGACTGAAACGATAATCCCGGCTGGAATGACAGAAAGAGAATATTTTGAGATTCATGCGACTGAGAAGGAATTTTTAGACTGGTACTGCAAACAGGAACTTCCTCAGTATGAAAGACCGAGCGTGACGGTGGATATGGTCGCTTATTGCTTTGTGGAAGGGAAAATCAAACTCTTGCTAATTCGTCGCAAGTCCCATCCTTATCAAAACTGTTTGGCTTTGGTCGGTGGTTTTATGGATAAAGGGGAAGATGCTGCCCATGCTTGTCAGCGTGAAGTGAGAGAGGAGGTTAACCTTGACCTTCCTTTGGAAAAAATCGAACAGTTGATGACAGTATCTACTCCAGGTCGTGATCCGCGGGGCTGGACGGTTACTATCGCCCACTTGGTGTATCTACCTAGCCGCGCACTTGATCTCGTTCAAGCTGGTGATGATGCCAAGGATGTGGTTTTTGTCGATGTTGATTTTCAGACGGGCAAGTGCTTCCTAGAGGGACTAGAGCTGGGGGAGCAAGCCTTCGCCTTTGACCATTATGCCATTATCCAAGAGTCTATTAAACGAATCCAAGGGCGTCTTGACTGGAATCCGACCTTTCTCTATCTGCTAGAGGAGGAATTCACTGTCTATGAAGGAACCGAATTAGTCAATCTCATCAACCCAGGACGACCAATCGTCAGCAATAACTTTCTCGTAAAATACGGTGAGTATGTAGAAGAAGTTGGGCTCAAACGAGTGCCAAAAAAGAAACCAAGAAAAACCTATCGATTGAAATAAAAAGCTTGGGAGCAGAAATCGATAGCCCAAGTCTTGGTTTCCTAGTTTCAGTTCTGAGAAGTTTCAACAAGTCCGATGACTGGTTGAGCTTGAGAATAGAGAAAATAAAGTTTGTGTCAAAAGTCAATTCAGCCATCGTTTCAAAGACTTATTAGTCATAAAAAAGTGAGGTCGGGATTTTGTCCCGACCTCATTTTGTTTAAGGATGTTTATCTTTATTAGAATTGCTCATGATTCGAATGAATAAATCTTTGTATTTATATTTCAAATAATGTTCGTGTAAATACAATAAAGCCACGTAGACAATCATGAAAATGGCAGTTAGGTAGAACAAATCAAATGTTGTTTGAGCGTAATGAGTAGCACCCCCATAAGAAACGAAAGCAGCTAAAATCAACCAAGGAAGATACTTGTAATAGTTTCTTAACATAAGCCTACACCTCCAATATCCTATTTCAATTTTATTATAGCCCTTCCAGAAAAAAATGCAAGCGATTACACTTATAAAATATAGTATTTTTAGTAGGAAAAATTTCCTGTTTTTTAAATTTATAACGAATAATAGAGATAGGAGGATTAAAAAAGAACAAATATAAATAAAAACCAAAACCATATATAAATAGTTGACAAACCCTAAAACAAATATTACAATAACATTACATAAATATTTCACAACATTTCAAAAAGATTACACAGGAGGCGCATCATGAAAACAAAACATTCAATTCGTTTACTAGCAGTAGCCGTATTGGCTTCAACTTTGCTTTTAGGAGCATGCGGTAATAAAAAAGAAGAAGCTAAAAACGACAATGCAAATAAAACAACACAAACCACGTCAAGTTCAAAGGCAAGTTCTTCAAACAAAGAAAGTAAAACTCAAGCTTCAACAAGTACTACGACTTCAGAAAAAGCTAAAGCTTCCTCTGAACAAGCTTCAAGTCCTACAACTCAGAATCAAGAATCCAACCAAGCTGCACCAACTCCCCAAGCTCCTCAGCAACAGGAAACTCCATCTCAACCATCTTCTAATCAGCAAGCTTCACAAAGTCAATCTAATCAAGCAAGCCAGTCAACTTATGACCCAACGACTGACCGCAAATTACAAGATCAGCAGGCAGAACACAATAAACGTTACAAAGGCGTTTTAACCATGGTCGATGGTGATTTTTCAGCAGCAGCAGGAAGCTGGAAGGGTGCCAATGGCGAGACTATCACTGTCTCATCAGGTGGTCAATTTACAGTAGAATCTGTTGATGGCAAGAAAGAAAACTACTCTATCCAAGGCTATGCCTATACTCTTGATGATGGTAAATATAATGCCAAAATTGGTGGTGGAAAAATCATCCAAATTACAACAGGAGCAGATGGTACAGTTTCTAGTGTTGTCTTGATTCAACCATAGAATCTGGCGGTAAAACTTTTCTCAAAACAAATGCAAACCCGTAACTCAGTTGAAGTTACGGGTTTTTGTAGTCTTTTATACCTTCTCTAACTGCAAGAGGGCTTCAATCTCAGCCAGAGTGCTGGCTTGTGAAATAGCGCCACGAAGTTTAGCGGCTCCAGATGTTCCACGGAGATAGTGAGGAGCTAGTCCACGGAATTCACGGACAGCAACCTTTTCTCCCTTGAGATCAATCAAGCGTTTCAAGTGCTCGTAGGCGATTTTCATCTTGTCTTCGAAGGTCAAATCAGGGAGGATTTCTCCAGTTTCAAAGTAGTGATTGATTTGATTGAAGAGGTAAGGATTTCCCATAGCTGCGCGTCCAATCATAACGGCGTCGGCACCGACTTCCTCGATGCGTTGTTTAGCTTCTTGAACCGTACGGATGTCTCCGTTAGCGATAAATGGAATCTTGGTCAGAGCTTGTGCAACCTTATGAAGGGTCTCTAGGTCCGCGTGACCAGTGTACATCTGTTCACGTGTACGGCCGTGCATAGCGAGGGCAGAGACACCTGCAGCTTCGGCAGCTAGGGCATTCTCAACTGCTAGGGATGGGTCAGACCAGCCCGTACGCATTTTGACAGTGAGGGGGATATCAAGGACAGATTGGACCTTGTTGATGATAGAGTAAATCTTATCTGGGTCCTTGAGCCACATAGCCCCAGCTTCGTTTTTCACGATTTTATTCACTGGGCAGCCCATGTTGATATCCACGATATCTGTCTTGGTGTTTTCTTGGATGAATTCTGCTGCGCGTGCTAGGCTATCTTCATCGCTACCGAAAAGTTGGATGGAAACAGGGTTTTCGCCCTCGTCGATATGAAGCATGTGTAAGGTTTTTTCGTTGTTGTATTGGATACCCTTATCAGAGACCATTTCCATAACAACGAGCCCTGCACCAAGTTCTTTTGCGATAGTACGAAAGGCTGAGTTGGTCACACCTGCCATGGGTGCGAGGACCGTTCGGTTTGGGATCTCGACGTTCCCAATCATAAAAGGTGTATTAAGATTTGTCACGAATGAGTTCCTCCATGTCGTTTTCATCAAAGTTATAAGTTGTTTGGCAGAATTGACAAGTGATTTCTGCCCCGTGGTCTTCATCCTTCATTTCCTGTAAATCTGAGCTTGGGAGGCTAGCGAGAGCATCCATAAAGCGTTCTTTGCTGCAGTCGCATTGGAAACGAATTTCTTCTTCGGACAGACGTTTGTAGGGCTCGTCACCATAGATTGCCTTGAGGAGGGCTTCGATATGATCGTCGCTTTCTAGAAGAGTTGAAATGGCTGGCATCTCTTGAATTCGTTTTTCAAAACGAGCAATTTCTTCTTCCTTGGCTCCTGGTAAAACTTGGAGCAAGAAACCACCTGCAACTTCGACCTTGTCTTCTTCATCTAAAAGAACATTGAGGCCAACTGCTGAAGGCGTTTGTTGACTTTCTGTAAGATAGAAAGCTAGGTCTTCACCGATTTCTCCAGAGATAAGAGGTGTCATGGAATTATAGGGATTTCCAGTGCCATAGTCTGTAATCACTAGAAATTGACCATTTCCGACAAAAGGTCCAACGAGGACTTCTCCTGTTGCAGTCTTTTTAATGTCAACTCCAGGGTTTTGAACGTAGCCTTTGACGTTGCCCTTGGTATCTGCAACTGTGATAATGGCACCGAGGGAGCTCGTTCCAAGAACCTTGACCGTTAGCTTGGTATTTCCTTTTTCGTTGGCAGCGAGAATTTGGCTGGCGATAAGGGTACGGCCAAGCGCTACGGTTGAACTAGCTTGGGTTTGATGTTTTTCTTGAGCAGTGCGGACAGTTTCAGTGCTGTCTAGTACATAAGCACGAAAAGCCCCGCTTTCTGATATAGTTTTAATAATTTTATCCATAGCTACTATTTTAGCATAAAAATGCCCAAAGAGGGAGTGGTGTGTCTCCTATCGCTTTAAACTGATTTATTTACATCAGTGAAATAATGAAGAAAGAATTAAATTAAGCTAAAATGTGCTTTTTAAAAATGGTAAACAGTTGAAAATGAAGAGAATAAAGTGGTAAAATGGGAGAAAGATAAAATAGTAATTGTATATTCGCGAAAACATAATGAAAATTTACAGAAAAGAATCTAATATGAATAAAAAGAAGCCATACTATGTTTTTTTTGGACAAACTGTCCTGTATTTTATTATTTTACTGGGTTTGCTTTACTTCTTTAGCTATCTTGGTCAGGGTCAAGGCGGCTTTATTTACAATGAATTCTAAAGGAGATCCTTACCGTGTCAAACCAACCAATTACTGATATGATTGAGGCGATTGAGCGATACGCCCAACTGCAACCAGACTATCCTGTCTACAATGTCCTGGGAGAAGAGTATACCTATGGCCAATTGAAGGCTGATTCAGATAGCTTAGCAGCCCATATTGACCAAATGGGACTTCCTGAAAAGTCACCTGTTGTGGTCTTTGGTGGCCAAGAATATGAAATGTTAGCAACCTTTGTGGCCTTGACCAAATCTGGCCATGCCTATATCCCAATTGATAGCCACT
>CAKPXD010000023.1 GCA_934201655.1 uncultured Streptococcus sp.
CTGCAACTGAGTTCAATTGTAACACTATAGTCTTTTCGTTTGCTTTTAGTACTAGGCAACGAATTGCAGGCATAACTAGAGATAGGCAAAATGAGTTAACGCCGTAATAAAAGATAAAGGAAAAGACTATAAGGTTTCAGATAAATCTACTGATTCTGCCTCATGCCATAGTTTTTCTAGGTTATAGTGGGCACGCATTTCTTCTGAGAAGATATGCACAACGACACTGCCAAGGTCTAGCAAGACCCAGCCTCCAGCTGCATCACCTTCGACATGGCTGCCTTTAAAGCCTGCTTCCGCTACTTTTTCACGAATATTGTCAGCGATAGCATCCAACTGACGGCTATTCATTGAGCTAGTGATAACAAAATAGTCTGTCACACTGGTCAATTCTTGTACGTCAAGCGCGAGGATATCCTCCGCGCGTTTCTCATCAGCCGCTTTCACGACTAGTTCTAATAATTCTTTTTCGTTCATTTAGTCCTCTTTCAAATAGTGCACATAGGCGTTATAGGTTTCAAGGGTTTGGGGATAGATGGGAAATCCCTGGTGAGCTAAATGCTCGACAGTGCGAGCTGTTTCATAGGCTACTGCCTTATTGAGTGACAAACTTGCAATCTCACGTGCCTGGTCCACACCTGGAAAGGCACGATTGTGCTCGATATAGTCTGCGACGTAGATGACCTTGTCTAGGTCGGTCATCTGACCAGCTCCAACTGTATGGATTTCTATTGCACGCAAAATTTCAGGATCTTTCAAATCTAAATCTTCCTGAATCTTGTAAATGCCGACCATGCCATGCCAGACATTGTTGCCCCAGTTTTTAAGGTCAGAGTCAAGTTGATAACGATCTATCAAGTCTAAAAATTCTTGATCTGATAGCTTTTTAGCATAGTCATGAAGGAGACCTGCCAAACCAGCTTTCTCAACATCCACACCAAAGCGCTGAGCCAATTCTATGGCTGCACGCTCGACACCCAGACAATGGGTTAGACGTTTTTCAGGTAGGAGCTCTGCCATTTTTTCCAACAATTCTTCACGCGAACAGTTGATATAGTCTTGGTATGCCATCAGTAAAGCCCTTCTTTCTCGATATAGTCTAGCACTGGTTTTGGTAGGAGAAAGTTAGGTGTACGTCCTTGGGCAATAAAATCACGCACCATACTAGATGAGATGTCCATAAGGGGTACATCCACCCAAATGACTGGATAAGAAGTTCCTGCCTTATAGCGTGGTCGTTGAACCCCTACAAACTGAACGAGGTCAACCAGTTCATCAATTCTATACCACTTAGGTAAGTAGTCTACCATGTCGGCACCGATGATAAAGTAATAATCTGTATCTGGATTCTTCTCTGTCAAAATCTTCATGGTGTCGTAGGTGTAGGAAATGCCCTTGCGCTCTAGCTCAATGGTTTCAATGTCCAGACCTTCAATTCCCTCAATCGCCAATTCAAGCATCTTGAGACGGTGGTGCTCAGGGATGGTTTCCTTTTTATCTACGTGAGGTGGTTGGTATTCAGGCATAAGCAGAACTTGATCCAATCCCAACTGTTGGCGCACTTGGTCTGCCACGATCAGGTGGGCATTGTGAACAGGGTTAAAATTTCCCCCTAAGATTCCAACTTGCTTACGTTTTTTATCCTTGATTTCTGGCTCTAACTCCACTTTTGTAAAGGGAGTTAATAATTCGATTGCCATAGGCTAATCTCCTTTACTTTTCTGTAAAAACAGTTTTTGGAGTATCATTCTTAGATTTCTTTAACTTTTTTAGAAATCTTGCGATTTTCCTTCTTGCTTGATTGTTTATACAAAATCAAGATACGTCCGATTTTTTGGACTGTATCCACGCCGATTTCTTCTTCCAAGATTTCAGCTACTTCGTGGATGTTTTCATCTGTGTTTTGCAGGAGAGTAACCTTGATCAATTCAAGAGCGTCAAGTGCTTGACGAACGCTGGTTTTAATTTGGTCATTGAGACCATTTTTCCCGATTTGGATGATGGGTTTGAGGGTGTGTGCCTGGCTGTTGAGGAAGGCACGTTGTTTTGATGTTAATGACATATTTTCTTTAAAAGAGTTTTTTATACTTTTCTGAAGTGGTGACGGACGTCAGCAAAGTCCTCTGGACTTTCATGACTAAAATTTGAGCCTAAGGTCTCAAATTTTCCTCAGTTGGTACAATCACTTGTACCAACTAACACCACGGCGAAAAGTATCTTCTACGCGCTCGCTATGCTCGCCTTTATATATAACTCTTTCCTTTCTGTGTTTAAATAATTGCTTTTCGTGTGACGACGGCGACGCCTTCTGGGGCCCAGACGGCTACTTTGGCAGTTCCTGTTACACGGATCCAGCCTAATCCTGAGATGACTAGATCTGTCTTGTCCTTAATGGTAAATACATGCTGGACTAGTTTTGGAAAGTCTTCTTTTTCCTTGCTATTTGGTGGTGTAAGAAGGGTTCCTAGGTGCTTATCGTAAAAGTCACTAGCTCCTTCAAGCTTGGTACGGTGGAGTTTGAGTTCATTATCAAAGAAGGCTGTGAAACCTTGCTTTTCTCCTGCGATGAAGTCAAAGCGTCCCAAACCTCCTAAAAAGAGGGTTTGCTCAGGATTGAGCTGGTAGGTTTTAGGTTTGATTTCCTTTTTAGGACTGACATACTTGAGATTTTTAGCCGTCAAGTAGTGAGCCATCTGATGACGGTGGATAATTCCCGGTGTATCGTAGATATAAGAACCGTCATCAAGCGGAATCTCGATCTTATCTAGAGTTGTCCCTGGGAAGCGTGAAGTTGTGATGACGTTCTGGTCACCCGTAATTTCCTGGATAATGGCGTTGATAAGGGTAGATTTCCCAACATTGGTTACCCCAACTACATAGACATCGCGCCCCTTACGGTAATACTCGATTTTTTCAATGACTTCCTTGATAGCATGCTTGTTTTGAGCTGAAGTCAGAACAACATCCACAGGACGTAGACCTTCTTCGTGGGCACGTTCCATGAGCCATTGGCTAATCTTACCCGGTTTAACTGACTTAGGGAGGATGTCTTTTTTATTTCCAACCAAGAGAACATCATTGCCTGATACAAAGCGAGGCAAGCCTGGGATAACAGAGCCATTAAAGTCAAAGATATCGATTACGTTCACTACTAAGGCATCACTGTCTCCTACCTCGTGCAAGAGTTTGAGGAAATCATCATCCGTCAGTTGCACATCTGTGATTTCATTGTAATGACGAAGACGGAAACAACGTTGGCAATAAACTTCACCAGTCTCCAAACCTTTTTCAAGTGCTGATTGAGGCGTAAAACCAAGACCAGTCTTATCTGTCGTCTGAATGGTTGCTCCACAGCCAATACAGAGAATTTCTTCCATAGTTAGATTCCTTTTTTATATGTGATAGGCCCGTACTTTTCAGTGATTTGTTTCATGACACGGCGCTCACGAGCGCGGTTAAACTTCGTTTTGATAGAGTCGTGCTGAACCAAGGGCTTGACCAAAATCGAGCGAATTCCTGCACGGTGAGCTGCACGAATATCTGTCATGAGCTGATCCCCAACCATGACCACTTCGTTTTTCTCATAGTGGAATTCCTTCATAGCACGATCAATCCCGAAAGTAAAAGGCTTCAAAGCCCAGTAGACATAATCAATCCCAAATTTTTCAACCGCACGTTGAACTCGTTTTTTAGAGTTGTTGGACACTACGATAATGCGAATACCAGCATCACGAAGGTCATGTAACCATTGCTTCATCTCTGAAGTCCCATCAGGGTTATTCCAAGCAATCAGAGTGTTGTCCAAATCCACCAAAACAGCTTTGATCCCTTGGTTTTTCAGGCTTTGGACTGTCAAATCATAAACTGCTTCTACAGCAAAGTCTGGCATGTAGTTTTCAATTACCATTTTGGCTCCTTTTCTTTTATTTTCTAGTAATTTTCTTCAGCCATTGAGATAATGCCGCCCATAAAATCAAGCTAGTCACCAAGATATAAATCCAAGCATTTGGCTCTTCTGTAAATGGTAGAGGAACATTCATTCCGAAGAAACCTGTAATAACCGCAAGTACTGCTAGTAAGACGGAGATAATAGTCAAAATTGACAAACTATCATTCAAGTTATTGTTTAGGATGTTGTTGTAAGAAGCTGAGAGTTGTTGCAAGACTTGAGAAATCAAGTCTGTCATAGACACCAACTGATGGGCTTCAATCATCGCATCATCAAACTGCTCTCGTTCGACATCATTAAATCTCCGATAAAGAGCATGGCCCTGGATATGTTCCAAGAGGAGTCGATTTTGTTTTGCCGCTGCTGTCAAGTAAACCATACCAGTCTCCAAGTCAGAGAGAGCAAAGAGATTTTTTTTTGTCGTGGTTTGACGTAGCAAGGCACTAATTTCGTCCTTACTTTTATCCATTTCTTCAATGACAGGATAATAAGCGTTACTGATAATCTCTAAACCAGCAAAGAGAAACTTGTAAATAGAAAGCGACTCATGGCTATCCAGATAAGCTAACATCTGATCAATGACATAAGCATTCTTATGGTTGCTGATGGTAATCATTCGTTTGTTTTCAACGATAAAGGTCATGGGAATCGCTTCATAGTAATCCTTGTCCTTTTCTAAATCCAGAACATTGTAGATAAAGGTCACAGTCCCATTCTCACGGTTATAATCCATATGGGCACGTTCATTTTTATCCAGCGCATATTCGATGGTTTCCTTATCCAATCCGTAGATTTCAGATAAATCTTCAAGATTTTTAATTTTTTCTACATCTAGATTGATCCAGACACAACCATTTCCTAATTGCTCATCTAAAAACATCGTTTCTCCTTTACCAAACTCTTTCTATTGTACCATAAAAGAGGTAAAATTTCAGTTCTCTTCTTTCCTTGAAAAATTGCTGACAACCGTGATACTTCTATTGGGAACAAAGTGAAGGACTTCATCCTCACTGCGCAGTTGAGTCGTACGAATACCGACACTCACAACCTTACCAGAGATTGTAATCGGACCATTCGTAAACTCAACTTGATCTCCAACATCTAACTGGCGTTCAAAGAGGATGAAAAAGCCATTAACCACATCCGATAAAAAGCCTTGAGCACCCATCCCTATTGCCACCCCAGCAATCCCAGCACCTGCCAGTAGACTTGATACAGGTAAGCCTAGAGTAGATAAAACAAAGTAGAGTAAAAAGAAATAGAGGGTGTAGTTCAAAATATTTTCAATCAATCTAGAAATTGTCTTTTGGCGCGCCTCATCTTTCTGGGAAAATTTTAAGGATGGTTTAACGACTCTTTTCACAACTTGATGGAGAATTATTTTAACGATATAAAAGACAATAAAAAGAAGAACTAGAGAGACTGATTTTGAAAACAACTCTTCTAGAATACTGTTGATATTTAACTTATCGATATAATTTTTAATAAATGTTGGCATAGTAAGCTCCTTTCCTAACATTATACCATAAAACGATATCTGAACCAGTTTGGTAAATATTCATTCTGCCTATACTATTATTAGATTCACTTGATTTCAAAACATATTTGTACTATAATCAAACCACTACATGGAGAACAAATTATTTTCTCAATAACTCTCTTGGAATAGACCTTTCTACCTCACCTACTACTAAAACTTTAAAGTATTTATCTCAAGGAAGTATTCTATGTCTATTACACAACGCACTCTTAAACTAGTCTTGGCAACCTGTTTTGCTTGTTTACTAGCCTACTTTTTTGATTTATCATCAGCTGTATCAGCTGGTATCATTGCTATCTTGAGTCTTTCTGATACTCGAAGAAGCACGATCAAGCTAGCCTGCAATCGACTTTTTTCAACCTTGCTGGCGTTAATGATCGGTGTTATTGCCTTTCAACTAACTGGTTATCATATCTGGAGCTTTGGACTCTACTTAGCATTCTATGTTCCTCTAGCCTATAAACTGGGTTGGGAGATTGGAATCACTCCTAGTAGCGTTCTGGTTAGCCATCTCTTAATCCAACAATCAACAGCACCGGCACTTTTACTGAATGAGCTCTTACTCTTCCTAATCGGTACTGGCTTTGCACTTCTGGTCAATCTCTACATGCCTTCACGTGAAAAAGAAATTCAACATTATCATACTCTTGTTGAAGAAAAACTCAAAGATGTTCTTCTACGGCTTTCTTACTATCTGAAAAGAGGAGATGGCCGTAATCAGGCTCAACTTGTAAATGAACTTGAACAACTACTTGAGGATGCTCTTAAGTTAGTTTACCTCGATCACTCTGACCATCTCTTTCACCAGACAGATTATCATATCCACTACTTTGAGATGCGACAAAGACAAACCCGTATCTTAAGAAATATGGCTCAACAGATTAACACATGCCAACTAGCCGCTAGTGAGAGTTTGATTGTCGCTCAGCTCTTTTCAAAAACAGCTAGTCAACTGAGTCAAACAAATCCAGCCTACAACTTATTGAATGATATTGAGAGCTACCTAGAGGTGTTTCGCAATCGATCTCTCCCTAAAACTAGAGAAGAGTTTGAGACACGGGCTACGCTTCTACAACTCTTTCGTGAATTAGAACATTTTATCCAGATAAAAGTGGATTTCTACAACCGTTATTCTGACAATAACAGTAACAAATAAAAACTTCTATCGGCAACTGAGTTGCTGATAGAAGTTTTTTTGTTATGAATAGATTTAATTTTCGCGCTTCTTTCGAATCGACATGAGACTGATATCTCTCAAACTAAAGTAAGTAAGAGCCAGCATTCCCAATGTAATAAAGATTTCTGCTGGAAGTTGGAAAATCTGTAGGGCAGACAAGAGCAACAAGATTACGAGGGCAACAAGTCCAAAGACTAATATTACAACATTGACCGTCCCCTTGATACTTTGAGGTGTCGCAAATACATAGAGTAGTAATAAGAGTATCCCTATGATTAAATAGACCATCTTTATCTCTTTCTAGCTCTTATTCAGCTGATTTTTTCTTTTTGTTTGCTTTCTCACGCTCTGCCTTGTTGAGGATTTGCTTACGCAAACGGATAGATTCAGGTGTTACTTCCATGTATTCATCATCGTTCAAGAACTCAAGTGATTCTTCAAGTGTCAAGATACGAGGAGTTTTGATAACCGCTGTTTGGTCCTTAGTAGCGGAACGAACGTTAGTCATTTGTTTTGCTTTGGTGATATTAACAGTCAAGTCATTTTCACGAGAGTTTTCACCGATGATCATGCCTTCGTAAACCTCGGTACCTGGGTTGACAAAGATAGTACCACGTTCTTCGATAGACATGATAGAGTAGGTTGTAGCCTTACCAGCATCGATTGAAACGAGGGCACCACGGTGACGTCCACCAATTTCCCCTGGAATCAATGGCAAGTATTGGTCGAAGGTATGGTTCATGATCCCGTAACCACGAGTCATTGACAAGAACTCTGTTGAGTATCCAATCAAACCACGCGCAGGAACTAGGAAGACCAAACGAGTTTGACCATTACCAGTTGAAATCATATCCAACATTTCACCCTTACGTTCAGAAAGGCTTTGGATAACAGATCCTTGGTATTCTTCTGGAGTATCGATTTGCACGCGCTCAAATGGCTCACACTTCACACCATCGATTTCTTTGACGATAACTTCTGGACGAGATACTTGAAGCTCATAACCTTCACGACGCATAGTCTCGATGAGGATTGACAAGTGCAATTCCCCACGTCCTGAAACTGTCCATTTATCTGGTGAGTCTGTTGGATCTACACGAAGAGATACGTCTGTTTGCAATTCTGCTTGAAGACGCTCTTCAACCTTACGAGAAGTGACCCATTTACCTTCACGACCAGCAAATGGTGAGTTGTTAACCAAGAAGGTCATTTGAAGAGTAGGTTCGTCGATGTGAAGAACTGGAAGAGCTTCAACTGCATCTGTTGGAGTGATTGTTTCCCCAACGAAGATGTCTTCCATACCTGATACGGCAATCAAGTCACCAGCCTTAGCTTCTTGGATTTCACGACGTTCCAAACCAAAGAAACCAAAGAGTTTTGTAACACGGAAGTTCTTGGTTGTACCATCAAGTTTAGAAAGAGTAACTTGGTCTCCGACCTTAACAGTACCACGGAAGACACGTCCGATACCGATACGACCAACGAAATCATTGTAGTCCAAGAGTGACACTTGGAATTGAAGTGGCTCGTCTGAGTTATCGATTGGAGCTGGAATGTGGTCAATAATGGTATCAAAGATTGGCGCCATAGTCTTCTCTTGGTCTGCTGGATCATCTGACAATGAAGATGTTCCGTTGATTGCTGAAGCATAGACTACTGGGAAGTCAAGCTGATCATCATCTGCACCAAGCTCGATGAAGAGTTCCAAAACTTCATCCACTACTTCTGCTGGACGAGCTGATGGTTTGTCAATTTTATTGATAACAACGATTGGGACAAGGTCTTGTTCCAAAGCTTTTTTCAATACGAAACGAGTTTGAGGCATAGTACCTTCGTAAGAATCCACTACCAAGACTACACCGTCAACCATTTTCATGATACGTTCAACTTCTCCACCGAAGTCCGCGTGTCCTGGTGTGTCCATGATATTGATACGAGTTCCGTTGTAGGCAACTGCTGTATTCTTCGCAAGGATGGTAATTCCACGCTCTTTTTCAATATCGTTTGAATCCATTGCACGTTCAGCTCATTCTGTACGCGCATCAAGAGTTTCAGATTGTTTTAATAATTCGTCAACGAGGGTTGTTTTACCGTGGTCAACATGGGCGATAATCGCGATATTACGGATATCTTCTCTTAATTTTGTCATGATTTCCTCTGTTATATTCAAAAATTTATTTTCTAACTGAGCAATTATACCACAATTTTAAGCAAATGACTTAACTCAAGTAAGTGTAAATGTTTTCAAAAGAAAATTCATGACTTATCTTTTCTTTTCAAAAATCCCGACTTGTGATAAGATAGGCTGGTATGCGTTTAGATAATTTATTAGCCCAGGAAAAAATCAGTCGAAAAGCCATGAAACAGGCTCTCCTAAAAAAAGAAATCTTAGTAGATGGAGTCCCTGCGACTTCCCTTGCACAGAATGTTGATACGGGATTACAAGAGTTGATTTTTCAGGGTAGAAAAATCCAAGGATATGAGCACACCTATCTCATGCTTCACAAACCAAATGGTGTCGTGACAGCAAGCAAGGACAAGAAGCTCCCAACGGTTATGGACTTACTACCTCAACACCTCCAATCAGACCATCTCTATGCTATCGGTCGGCTAGATCGAGATACGACAGGGCTCCTCCTCTTAACAAACAATGGCCCTCTAGGTTTTCAACTTCTCCACCCTCAATATCATGTCGATAAAACTTATCAAGTTGAGGTGAACGGCTTGCTCACACCAGATCACATCCAGCAGTTCAAAAATGGGATTGTCTTTCTTGATGGAACTATTTGTAAACCTGCTCAGCTTGAGATTCTATCTTCAAGCCCTAGTCTCAGCCGAGCTACCATCACCATCTCTGAAGGGAAATTTCATCAGGTCAAGAAAATGTTCCTCTCAGTTGGTGTCAAGGTCACTGCCCTCAAACGAGTTCAGTTCGGAGATTTTCTATTAGATCCTGACCTAGCAGAAGGTCAATACCGACCCTTGAATCAAGGGGAATTGAAAATCATTAAAAACCACTTAATGAAAAGTGGATAAAACAAAAAAAGCTTTAAACATAAAGCTTTTTTGTTTTTGATTAACCAAAAATCATTACGAGGGCTGCAATCCAGTTAAGTACAGAAATGACAATACCTACGATATTGAGAATTTTTTCTGTTTTATACACTAGTCCAGATTGTTTTTCGTGCGAATTACCCAAGACAAGTCCAATGATACCCAAAATAAGACCTACGATTGGAGATAACAAACCAAGGACGATAGATAGGATACCTAAAACAAGTGATGCTTTTTTCTTTTCTTGCATAATAAAAACTCCTTAAATTTAATACAAATTAATTATATCATAAAAAGCTAGATTTATCTACAATTCAATAACTTTTTACAGAATATTAGCTAGTCTTAACCTTGCCTGTCCAAGAATCCAATCCGTAAGATAGGATATAAATTTCTGAGAAACCTTGTTTTTTCAAGAAAAGTGCTGCATTGGTTACACGTTGCGCACGTTGGTTTTCATATAGAAGGACAGGTTTATCCTTGCGAAGAGCTGCAAGACTTGTCTTCAATTGATTTGAAGGAATATTACGAGCTCCGAGGATATGTTTTCTGTGGAAGTCAGCTGGCTCACGCAAGTCAATTAGCTGACCTGTACGAATCAAAGATTCAAACTCTGCATTGTCTACAATTTTTGCTGCACGGCGAATACGAAGATAGTTGTATCCCATCCATGCCAACATCGCCACTACAAGTCCCCATAATACCCAAGTCACCATAATATCTAATCTCCATTTTTTTCTAAATAGTCTAATTCTAGTTTGTGCTCTCTACGCAGAACAGCCTCCGCTTCTAGATAATCCAGCTTATCCATCAAACCAGCATCATAGATTCGAGATAGTTCAATCTTCATTAATTCAATGTCATAAAGACGTTTGCCCATATAGACAAGAATGCCGAACTGTTTGAGAAATTGTTGCACATCGTAGAGTGTTTTCATAGCTTTCATTTTAGCAAAAAATCAGAGTTTTTTCAATAGTTCCCTTGGAGGATTGCTCTTTTTACTATTATCTAGCTTTCTTCACACTATGACAAAGAAGAAAGCCTAGAGTCATTCCAACGATATTTTGCACAAGATTTGGGACGATTTCTGGTATGGCTGCTCCCCAACCATTCATCCAAGCCGATGCAAAAGCGTAACCTGCCACCATGATGATGGTTGCCAAGACTAATCCTAGCCACTGCCATTTCCCTTTAACACCTGCCAAATATCCCTGCGAACCATGGAAAAGCAAGCTGAAGAACATCCACTGAGGGTAACCTGAAATCAGGTCAATTAGAAATCCCGCTAATCCTCCGACAACAGCTCCTTCGCGACTCCCAAAGTAAAAGGCCGTAAAGAATATTCCAGCATCCAAAAGTGTTAGAAATCCTGTTGGTGTTGGGATTTTTACGAAATAGCCCAAAACTACGGATAGGGCTGCTAAGATGGATACTAGGGCGATTTTACTTGTTTTTGTTTGCTTCATATTGTCTTACTCCATATTGATCTGCTTGTGCGATAGCACGGTAAACAAAGACTTTAGAACTCTCAACCGCTGGTAATAGCTCCTCTCCCTTGACTAACTGACTAGCAATGCTTGATGCAAAGGTACAACCAGCACCAGCATTTTGTCCTTCAATAACAGGATTTTCCAAAACTGTAAAGTTCTTTCCATCATAAAATACATCTAATGCCTTATCTTGACTGAGGCGATTCCCACCTTTAATAATGACTACTGGTGCACCCAAGTCATATAACTTCTGAGCTGCAGCCTTCATATCGTCCAAGGTTTCAATCTTTTGGCCTGCTAGCAATTCTGCCTCAGGAAGATTGGGTGTAATGACAGTCACATAAGGGAAAAAGCGAATCAACTCTTGACAGAGCTCGCTGACTGCAACATCATGCGTTTCCTTACAAACGAGAACTGGATCCAATACCACTGGAACTCCTGTACGTTCCTTGATAAAGTTAAAAGCTTTCTCAGCAACACCAACAGTCGGTAGGAGACCAATCTTAATTCCTCCAAAGTCTACGCTCTTTAGGCTATCCAACTGTTGTTGGAAAATAGTCTCATCTGTCGGGAAGACCTCAAAACCATTTTCCGTCAAAGCAGTTAAGCAAGTCATAGCTACAAAACCATGCAAACCATTTAAAGTATAGGTCGCAAGGTCAGCAGCTAGTCCACCACCACTAAAAATATCATTTCCTGAAAGTGCTAAAATACGATTATTCTTCATAACGAATCTCCTTCAAATACAAACCATTGGGTGCTGCAGTTGGACCTGCCAACTGTCTGTCTTTTTTCTCCAAAATCAGGTCAATCTGCTCAATGGGCATCCGATTGTTGCCAATTTTTAGCAAGGTCCCGACCATATTTCGAATCTGCTTATAGAGGAAGCCATTGCCAGAGAAAGTAAAGGTCAAAAATTGACCGGTCTCGTCAACCCTAAGGCTGGCTTCCGTAATCGTTCTTACCTTGTCCTCCACACTGGTTCCGGCAGCAGTAAATCCGGTGAAATCATGGGTTCCTTCTAATTTCTTCACAGCCTTTTGCATGCGTTCCACATCTAATGGGTAGGGATAGTGGGTGGCATAATGACGTCTCATAGGATTTTTAGGACGTCCTCTATCCACGATAAACTCATAGGTCTTGCTATGCTTGGCATAACGGCAATGAAAATCATCAGTCACTACCTCAATCAAAATGACATCTATATCTTCAGGACTTTGAGTATCGAGAGCAAAGCGAAGCTTTTCCTCATCCATCTGATAGGGAAGATCAAAGTGGATAACTTGCCCTAGCGCATGAACACCACTATCCGTTCGCCCTGCACCATGGATGGTAATGGCCTGCCCTTTATTTAATTTGGTTAAAGTTTTTTCAATTTCCTCTTGGACACTACGCGCGTGAGGTTGCCTCTGGAAACCAGCAAAATCGTGGCCATCATAGGAAATTACAGCTTTATATCTAGTCATGTATCTATTTTATCAAGAAAATTTCTCTGCAACAAGTTTGAAAACCAAAAATTGTACGGGTGCAGTTTTAGATATCAACTAGTCCTTACCTCGATTTTCTCATTATATATTTTCGTACAGGTACTTCAACCATTTGAACGATTTCAAATCCTTCTTTTTGGTAAAGATTGTAAGCTGTTTGATTTGCCTCGTAGACATTTAGAGAAATAGTATCTATGTCTTCATTTTCAAAGGCCAAACTAACAAATTTCCTTAAAGCCTGGCTACCTAATCCCTGCCCCTGTTTCTGAGGATTGATAAAAAATCTCCCGATATGAAGATTCCTGTCTTCTAGGCTGATTTTCTGGATGACGCCTACAAACTCTTCTCCAGCAAAAATGGAAAAAATTCCTTCCAGCTTTTGTAAGGATTGGACAATCAAGGGATAAGAAATATTGGGTCCCATCCATTGCTTCTGAAAACTTTCTCCCAAAGCATTAGACCAGCGACAAATGAGTTGGGCATTTTCTATCTGAAGTCCTTTTTCAAAGTGAATTTTCATATTTGCTCCTAAAATTTCTCCTACATCCAACTATTATACTCTTTCTCTTATTTTTTCCGAATAAATAAGTATGATTCATCTTTACTTTTTTCTTGTTGGAGCTATTATTGCTTCCTTTCTAGGTCTTGTCATTGACCGCTTTCCTGAGCAGTCTATTATCTTTCCTGCTAGTCACTGCGATTCTTGTCAGACTCGTTTGAGACCACTGGATTTGATTCCATTTCTCTCACAGGTATTCAATCGCTTTCGCTGTCGCTATTGCAAGTCAAGCTATCCTGTCTGGTATGCCTTCTTTGAGTTTGGATTGGGGCTTCTCTTTTTAGCTTTTTCCTGGGAATTTCTAACCTTAGGACAACTTATTCTGATCACTGCTGGCTTGACCTTAGGAATCTAT
>CAKPXD010000024.1 GCA_934201655.1 uncultured Streptococcus sp.
GAAAAACGCGCCCAAACCTAGACACGAAAGTACAATACGCTTCTTTTTACATGATACGTTTTGTCCTCGGTAGGATATTTATGAGTCTAGCTCCCCTACTGTCTTAGGCAGTTTTTTCAAACCGTTTATAAGTATATCACAAGAATTCTATCAAAGCAAGTATTTTTTTAAAAAATTTGAGTTTTTTCTCAATTCTACTGCCACTTAGAGAAGAATGTTTAAATATTGTCTCAGTAAATGGAAAAGATTGGTACCAAGGTATTATAGATTAAGAGCGCATGAAAGATGAACATTAACACATGAAATATGAATGGAGTATTTTCCGTGGTTTGAATGTTCTGATTAGATTTTTGACTGTCTAAGAAAAAAGTTAATGACAAGAAAAGTAGGATTATGCCATAAATAATGCTAATGTGATAAAGAATGAGCCCTATGATACTGAAATAGAGGAAACCGAATATGGGTATCGAGAAAACAATCAGAGCTAAGGAACCAAATGCGATTCTTATTATCGAAATCATTAAGAAACTATAGGATGTAAATGTAGTAAATTTAGATACTTGGAATCCTAATTTTTTCTGCTTAGATATGTAATGAATGATAAAAATTGGATAAAGAATATCTACCATCTTGACTCTCTATTCTTTCTAAGATACTTTACTTTATTTTAACTATTTTTCCTTCAAAATTCAATTTCTATCTTGACGGATAATATTATTTAGTGTACTATACAACTGTATATACACACAAAAAGGAGTTATTATGTATACACAAAAGAAAACCCAATTCATGACTTTAACCGCATTGCTAACCGCTATCGCTATTTTGATTCCCTTGGTGATGCCCTTCAAGATTGTTATTCCACCCGCTTCTTACACTCTAGGAAGCCACGTTGCAATCTTTATCGCTATGTTCCTTTCTCCTTGGATGGCAATCTTTGTCATTATAGCTTCTAGCCTAGGATTCCTCATGGCTGGTTATCCAATTGTCATTGTACTTCGAGCTTTCTCCCATATCTTTTTCGGCACTTTGGGAGCCTTCTATTTGCAAAAACATCCTCAAACCTTGGATAACAAGAAATCTTCCTTGATTTTTAACTTTGTACTTGGTTTAGTACATGCTATCGCCGAAGTCTTTGCTTGTATCATCTTTTATGCTAGTACAGGAACAGACCTAAAAAATATGTTCTATGTTCTCTTTGTATTAGTTGGTTTTGGAACTATTGTTCATAGTATGATAGACTATTACTTAGCATTAACTGTTTATAAAGCATTGAAAAAACGCCATTAAGCGTTAAGAAAGAAGAATATGACAAAAAATCGAAAAGAAGCACTTCTACAACTCTTAAAAGAAACTCAAAAACCTCTAAACGGAAAAAGCTTAGCAGAACATTTTCATGTCACTCGCCAGATTATTGTTCAGGATATAGCTGTTCTTCGTGCAGACGGTGCTCCTATCTTATCAACCAATCGTGGTTATATTTATAAAGAAAGCAAAACCAGTCCGTATGTTCACAAGCTGTTTAAAGTAAAGCACGAGATGGAAGAAATCGGTCAAGAACTTCTAGCTATCGTCGATAATGGGGGACGTGTTCAGAATACCTTGATTGATCATCCTGTCTACGGGGAAATTGAAACCTTGCTCAAACTCTCTTGTCGCCGTGACGTTCAGCATTTTTTAGAGCAAGTCGAACGGTCTGACTTTAGACCACTTTCTGAATTAACAGATGGCGTCCATTATCACCTAGTCGAAGCTGAAAATGAACAAGACCTCCTCTATATTGAGAAGGCCTTGGACAAGTTAGGTTATTTGGTAAAGGATTAAAAAGTTCTTTTTTCCCATCCGTCTTCTGTACGGTGACGGTAGAAAAATTCAGACTTGTCTGGAGCTTCCATCATCTCCATCAAAGGTAACATATCATAAGCCAGATCCAAATTTTGAATCTGGTCTTTTTGTACCCAGGACACTTCTCCTTCTTCAGATGATTGTAGAGTACCAGTAAACTCAGTCGCCTTGTAACAAAAGACAATATAACGCTCACCTGTATCTAAGGGCCAATTTTTAATGCCGACAAGTTGAGGATTTCTGATAGTTAGACCTGTTTCTTCATAGATTTCACGAATAACTGACTCTGCAAAAGCCTCTCCGTCTTCGACATGTCCTCCAGGAAAGGCATAGCCAGACCAATGGTTGCTTTCGGGTGATCGATATTGCATAACCACGCGCTGCTTTTCTAGATCTTCAATCATACAAATATTGGTAAGAATGGTTAATTGTGCTCGAGACATAGGACTCGCTTTCTAATCTTTAATTTTCTATCTTATACTTAACTTTAGATTTCATAATCAAAGGATTAACTAAGTCATGATATTCATGAATTTCATGGAGTAAGGAACCTCTAATAATTCTGATTTCATTATTTTCTTTATTAACGTTGTAGTCTATATTGATTGGCATAGATGAATCTGGAACCATGGAGAAAAAGAAAAATATCACAAAGCAGATTATGAGAGCAAAGAATCCGCTGAGAACTTGAAAAATCAAATGATGCCATTGAAAGATTCTCGTTTTATAAAAGATGGTCCATGGATGAATAAATAGGGTTAAGCAGAGACCAAAAAACCAGATATTCCACAAAACTGGGGTAAAAGCTAAACCAAATAAACCTAGGACAAAATGAATTAGGGCAAATACCAAGAACAGTAAGTAAAGAATCCTGAATATAGTTAGATGTTTTCTCATGATTAACTCCTTTTCTTTTCAATATATCTCATAAATAAAATCATTAAAGCAGCTACGGTAAAAAAGACCAGATAGGTTGCTATAGGAAACCAAATATAGCGGTGATCTAGGGATAAGAGAGAAGGTAAAACGTGGTGAGTCGGTGTTCCAATTCCGATTGTCAAGTGAATTATAAAAATAAAACAATTGTAAAGAAACGGTTCTAGATAATCTTTAAAATTTTTCTTAGTTGAACAAACTTCTCTCAGATAATAAGCATAGAACCTAGCAAATATCAAAAATATATTACAGTAGAGCGGAAACATGTAATCCATATGTTTATAAGGACTTGGTATAAGGATAATTACTTGAAAAACAATACTTATTAGTCCAGTTATTGATAATAAAACTATAAAATCTACTAAGAAGGCCAACAGTTTATGAGAATCTAACCACAGATTGAACTTCTCTAACTTGGATAATCTCTTTTTCCTTTTTAATTTTCTTCTATTGTTTTTCATTTGAGCGAATCTTCCCCATTTTCTTCTTTTCCCTTTTTATTTTCAAGATGCTTGGAAATTAAAATGATCAAAGCAGCCACTAGGAAGAAGGTTATATAAGTAAGGATTGGAAACCAGATGTAGCGGTGATCTAAGGTTAGCAAGGGAGGAATAGACTTTCTATTTCTACCCATTATTCCGAAAAATGAGTGAAACAACAAACCTACTCCATTTAGGTACAAGAATGGATCTGCAAAATCTTGTTTTGTCAGCATTCCATCGAAATTATCTCTAAAAACACCTTGATAAAGCATGTTCACTAAGAATATAAGATTCAGAAAGAGCGGAAAGACATAATTGAAGTTTTGATAGGGTTTTGGAATAAGAGTTGTTCCAAACAACAAATAGAATACCCCAAAAGCTGATAAAAAAAATATACTACTATCTAATAGAAAAGCTATTTTTGAATGTTGTAACAACCACAATTTTACTCTATCTAGCCAGCTCATTTTTCGATTTGGCATATAGTGTTTTTTTGATTTTTTCTGTGCCGTGACTTTCTTTTTCATTCGTTTCTTAATCTTTCGTTTCAATAACTGTTCAAAGAGATTTACATTATGATTTCATTTTTGAGATATAATCTAATAAGTTTAATTTTATCATCTAAAACCGACCAGTTCAGTTCTTTTCGTAACTTATCAGTTTATGATTCTGAATCTTTAAAGAAACACCACTACCTGAACGATATCCTTTAGCACCATAGTAGTAAGAAACCTCATAAAAGGCATCTGGCAACTCAGCATTTTCGATCCCATTTAAAATAAATCCTGTCAGTCCGCCTTCACTATCGAAATAATCTTTCTCACCCTCTTCTAAAACAGTGTCTTTATATCTAACACTTCCTTTAATAATTCCTTTTTCCAGAAATTCATCAATAGGGAGGTCATATAAACCTTGAAAAGCTTTTCCTTCTTTATGGTTCTTTTCGATAAGGGCATAATAGTCTTGGATATTGTCAGATTCAGTATCGACACTCCAGTAACTACTTACGAATTCCAAATTGGGATTTTCATATTGTTTGAAAAAATTCTCCACTTTTTCTTTATTGGAAACACTGTCTGGATGTTGATTGAGTAATTCATCAGCTATCCCAGAGAATTTTCGTAACATCGTTTTAGTAGTTCCGTCGTAGGCTAGTTCTTCACTCGTCCGTTTAGAGTTTCCTGGAGATTTAGGAAAATAAATTAAACTGTCACTTACAGTGATTTTCCTACCATTAACTTCTTCAGTGTAATCGTATTCAATTTCATAATCTTCAGAAGGCCATCTATATCTAGAAAACTTCGTCACCTTCACTTCACCTTTAAAGCCATATAAATTCAGTGTTCTGCTTGCTGCCATCTCAATATCTTTTTGATTAGGTCCAGAAAAAGTATTATGAAAATTAACTACCACAATCACTACAAAACTTATAAAACAAACTGAGAGGATAATCCCGATAAAACTGAAATTCAACACTAATGCTTTTTTCATTACTAAATTCTCCTAGTTAAACATATATAAAAATCATTTCCCCTAATCCAACGCCTTGACTTCCAACATCATATCACGTATTTGAGCAGCTAACTCGAAATCAAGCACTTCGACGGCTTCTTGCATTTGTTTTTCCAGTTTCTTAACCAATTCCTTGCGTTCTTGTTTGTTAAGGCTATTGATATCGACTTCCTTGTCCTCTTCCTTAGCAACAACCTTGGTTACAGAGATCAGGTCACGGATTGCCTTCTTAATCGTTTGTGGAATAATACCGTGTTCTTCATTATAAGCCATCTGGATTTTACGACGACGGGCTGTTTCATCGATGGCTTTTTGCATAGACTGAGTCATAGTATCAGCATACATAATGACATGTCCTTCACTATTACGGGCAGCACGACCGATGGTCTGAATGAGTCCACGCTCATTACGAAGGAAGCCTTCCTTGTCGGCATCAAGAATAGCAACTAAACTTACTTCTGGAACATCAATCCCTTCACGAAGGAGGTTAATTCCGACTAAGACATCAAAAACACCCAAACGCAGGTCACGGATAATCTCTGTCCGCTCCAAAGTCTTGATATCCGAGTGCATGTATTTAACCTTGATGCCCATTTCTTTGAAGTAGTCAGTCAAGTCTTCAGCCATTTTCTTGGTCAAGGTTGTAATAAAGGTACGCTCGTTCTTTTCAACACGGGCATTGATTTCACCTAAGAGGTCATCAATTTGCCCCATAGTCGGACGCACTTCCACTTCTGGATCCAAAAGACCAGTCGGACGAATGATTTGTTCAATAACGGTGTCAGTCTGCTCGTGTTCATAATCACCAGGTGTCGCTGAAACATAAACGATCTGGTGAACATGACTTTCAAACTCTTCACGACGAAGAGGACGATTATCCAAGGCAGATGGCAAACGGAAACCATAATTCACCAACATCTCCTTACGAGAACGGTCCCCATTGTACATGCCCTTGATTTGCCCCATGGTCATGTGGCTCTCATCAATCATAATCAAAAAATCATCAGGGAAGAAATCAAGAAGGGTGTACGGTGGCTCTCCTTCACTTCGTCCATCCATGTGACGCGAGTAGTTTTCAACCCCGTTTGTATAACCCATCTCACGTAGCATCTCGATATCATACTCCGTACGCTGTTTCAAACGTTGAGCTTCAAGGAGTTTACCTTCCTTCTCAAAAATAGCTAACTGCTCCTCCAACTCAGCCTGGATCTTAGCAATCGCTACTTCCATGTGGTCATCATTGGTCACAAAGTGAGTCGCTGGGAAAATTGCCAAATGATCCACTTCGCCCAGAACTTGACCAGTTAGAGCTTCAACTTCACGGATACGGTCAATCTCATCCCCGAAAAACTCTACACGAAAGGCATGCTCGTCACGAGAGGCTGGAAAAATCTCCACCACATCCCCACGTACACGAAATCTTCCACGCTGAAAATCAATGTCATTGCGTTCAAACTGTATATCCACCAAATCATTGAGCAGTTTATCGCGAGATATCTCAAGACCCGGACGCAAACTTACCACACTGTCAGCGTATTCCTTCGGAGAACCCAATCCATAGATACAAGAAACAGATGCTACAATGATAACATCATTACGCTCCAAGAGAGCTGAAGTTGCTGAGTGACGAAGTTTGTCAATCTCATCATTGACCGAACTGTCTTTTTCTATATAAGTATCGCTTGAAGGCACATAGGCTTCTGGCTGGTAATAATCATAGTAAGATACAAAATACTCGACAGCATTTTCTGGGAAAAATTCCTTAAACTCCCCATAGAGCTGACCCGCTAGAGTTTTATTGTGGGCAATGACTAGGGTTGGCTTATTAACTTGAGCAATGACCTGGCTCATGGTATAGGTCTTCCCCGTACCAGTCGCTCCCATCAGGATTTGCGCCTTTTCTCCACCCTCAATGTTATCCACCAACTGTTCGATGGCCTGCGGTTGGTCCCCAGACGGTTGGTATTTGGATACTAGTTTAAATTTGTTGTCTGTAATTCGATTTATCATAATAGCCTCATATACATTTTCTACCCTTCTATTTTACCATAAAAAGAAAAGAGTTTCTTTTTCTCAACAGACTACCTCATTTTATTCTATGTTATATCTTATGACATAAAAATATAAAACATTTGCCGTTCTTTAACTTTTTTGATATAATTTGAAAATATCTTGAAAGGAGACATCACATGAAGAAAAAAATTCTAGCTTGTTTGCTAATTTTATTTCCTATTTTTTCATTAGGACTAGTAAAAGCTGATACAGAAAAAACGAAGTATGTTATCGCCAGTGACTCATCTTTTGCGCCATTTGTTTTCCAGGACTCAAGCAATCAATACACTGGTATCGATATGGATCTAATCAAGGCAATCGCTGAAGACCAAGGTTTTGAAATCGAGATTACCAATCCAGGTTTTGATGCTGCTATTAACGCAGTCCAATCTGGACAAGCAGACGGTATCATTGCAGGTATGTCAGTGACTGATGCTCGTAAAGAAACGTTTGATTTCTCTGATTCTTACTATACAGCAAATACTATTCTTGGTGTTAAAGAATCAAGTACCATTTCTTCTTATGAAGATTTGAACGGTAAGACTGTAGGTGTGAAAAATGGTACTGCTTCACAAACCTTCCTAACAGAGAATCAAAGCAAGTACGGTTACAAGATCAAAACTTTTTCCGATGCTGCATCTATGTATGATAGCTTAAACACCGGTTCAATAGATGCCGTTATGGACGACGAACCTGTTATTAAATACTCTATTAGTCAAGGACAAAAGTTAAAAACACCAATCGCAGGTACACCAATCGGTGAAACTGCCTTTGCAGTAAAAAAAGGAAGTAATCCAGAACTGCTAGAGAAGTTTAACAAGGGTCTTGCAAATCTTAAAGCAAATGGAGAATTCCAAAAGATTCTTGATAAGTATTTAGCTAGCGGTTCTACTACCACAACTTCAACCGCTGAGGAAACAACTATCTGGGGCTTGTTGAAAAACAACTACAAACAACTTCTCAGCGGACTTGGAATTACCCTCTCATTAGCACTTATTTCATTTGTAATTGCGATTTTCATCGGAATTATCTTCGGTATTTTTAGTGTCAGCCCTTATAAATCACTCCGTTTGATTTCAGAGATTTTCGTTGACGTTATCCGTGGTATTCCACTCATGATTCTTGCTGCTTTCATTTTCTGGGGAATTCCTAACTTTATCGAATCCCTCACAGGTCAACAAAGTCCAATCAATGACTTTGTCGCTGGTACTATCGCACTTTCCCTAAACTCAGCTGCCTACATCGCTGAGATTGTTCGTGGTGGTATCAAGGCCGTGCCTGTTGGACAAATGGAAGCCAGTCGAAGCCTAGGTATTTCATATGGAAAAACCATGCGTAAGATTGTCTTGCCACAAGCAACCAAGCTCATGCTTCCAAACTTCGTCAACCAATTTGTTATCGCTCTTAAAGATACAACAATTGTATCTGCAATCGGTTTGGTAGAACTCTTCCAGACTGGTAAGATTATCATTGCTCGTAACTACCAAAGTTTCAAGATGTATGCAATTCTCGCAGTCTTTTACCTTGTGATTATCACTCTTCTAACTAGATTAGCGAAACGCTTAGAAAAGAGGATTCAATAATGGCAAAATTAAAAATTGACGTTCATAACTTACATAAACAATATGGTAAAAACAAAGTCCTTAAAGGAATTTCAGCGAAATTCTATGAAGGAGATGTTGTTTGTATCATTGGACCTTCTGGTTCAGGTAAGTCAACTTTCTTGCGTAGCTTAAATCTCCTCGAAGAAGGAACAAAAGGAAGCATCACAGTTAATGGCTATGATTTGACGGATAAATCTACCAACGTAGACCATGTTCGTGAAAATATTGGAATGGTGTTCCAGCACTTCAATCTCTTTCCACATATGACCGTATTGGAAAATATCACTTTCGCTCCTGTAGAACATAAGTTAATGACTAAGGCTGAAGCTGAAAAATTGGGTATGGAACTCCTCGAAAAAGTTGGGCTTGCTGACAAGGCCAATGCCAATCCTGAAAGTCTATCCGGTGGTCAAAAACAACGTGTGGCTATCGCTCGCGGTTTGGCTATGAATCCAGATATCATGCTCTTTGACGAACCAACTTCTGCCCTTGACCCTGAGATGGTCGGCGACGTTCTGAATGTTATGAAAGAGTTGGCTGAACAAGGCATGACCATGATCATCGTAACCCATGAAATGGGATTTGCCCGTAAGGTTGCCAATCGAGTTATCTTTACAGCAGACGGTGAATTCCTAGAAGATGGTACACCTGATCAAATCTTTGATAACCCACAACACCCTCGTCTAAAAGAATTTTTGGACAAGGTCCTCAACGCTTAAAAAAACTGCAAGGTTTACCTTGCAGTTTTTTTCTTACTTGTATTGGAATTTTGGTTTTTTTAGAAAATTATGATAAAATAAAGGGTATGAAAATGGGGATTCCTCATGCCTAGGATATCTAGGAAAGTAAATAGAAATTAGGTAGCTGGATGTCATCTAAAGTTATTGTTACAATTTTTGGAGCTAGTGGAGATTTGGCTAAACGCAAACTCTACCCTTCACTCTTTAGACTTTATAAATCAGGTAATTTGTCTGATCATTTTGCTGTTATTGGAACCGCTCGTAGACCTTGGAGTAAGGAGTATTTTGAATCTGTTGTTGTCGAATCTATTTTAGATTTGGCAGATAGCGCAGAAGAGGCTCAAGCTTTTGCTAGTCATTTTTACTATCAAAGTCATGATGTTAATGACACTGAGCACTATATCGAATTACGTAAGCTTCAGGCTGAGTTAAATGAAAAGTATCAAACTGAACACAACAAGCTCTTCTTCCTCTCAATGGCACCACAATTCTTCGGTACCATCGCCAAACACCTCAAGTCTGAGCAAATCGTTGACGGTAAAGGCTTTGAACGTTTGATTGTTGAGAAACCTTTCGGTACGGATTATGAAACTGCAAGCAAACTAAACGAAGAGCTTCTAGCTACTTTTAACGAAGACCAAATCTATCGTATCGACCACTATCTTGGTAAAGAGATGATTCAGAGTATCTTTGCCATTCGTTTTGCCAATATGATCTTTGAAAATGTTTGGAATCGGGAACATATTGATAATGTGCAAATTACCTTTGCAGAACGTCTAGGTGTTGAAGAGCGTGGTGGCTACTATGATGAGTCTGGCGCCCTTCGAGACATGGTTCAAAACCACACACTTCAGCTTCTATCACTCCTTGCTATGGACAAGCCTGCAAGCTTTACAAAGGATGACATTCGCGCAGAGAAAATCAAGGTCTTCAAGAACCTTTACCACCCTACAAATGAGGAACTTAAAGAGCACTTCATCCGTGGTCAATATCGTTCTGGTAAAGTTGATGGCATGAAATATATTTCATACCGTAGCGAACCAAATGTCAACCCAGAATCAATGACAGAAACCTTTGCTTCAGGTGCCTTCTTTGTAGATACTGATCGCTTCCGTGATGTACCTTTCTTCTTCCGTACAGGTAAACGCCTAACTGAAAAAGGAACACACGTAAACATCGTCTTCAAACAAATGGATTCAATCTTTGGAGAACCACTAGCACCGAATGTGCTTACCATCTACATCCAACCGACGGAAGGATTCTCTCTTAGCCTTAACGGTAAAGAAGTTGGAGAAGAGTTCAAACTTGCACATAATTCGCTTGACTACAGAACTGATGCTACAGCTACAGGTGCTTCACCAGATCCTTATGAAAAGCTAATCTACGATGTATTGAATAACGATTCAACTAACTTTAGCCACTGGGAAGAAGTGAGTGCATCATGGAAATTGATTGACCGCATCGAAAAGCTTTGGGCTGAAAATGGTGCTCCACTTCATGATTATAAATCAGGTAGCATGGGACCTCAGGCTAGTTTTGATCTCCTTGAAAAATACGGAGCCAAATGGACATGGCAACCAGATATCGCCTATCGTGAGGATGGTCGTTTAGAATAATCAAAAACAATCCTGCAAGAATTCTTGCAGGATTTTCTTTTATATCAAACCTTCTAGAAGGCCCTTCATAAAGTTTTCTGAGTTGAACTCACCGATATCATCGATTTTTTCACCAAAACCAATTAGCTTAACAGGGATATTGAGTTCCTCACGGATAGCAAGAACAACGCCACCTCGGGCAGTCCCGTCAATTTTTGTTAAGACAATCCCTGTAACAGGAGTAATTTTTGAAAACTCTTTGGCTTGTACAAGAGCGTTTTGCCCAGTTGAAGCATCAAGGGCTAGGAAGGTTTCATGTGGTGCTTCAGGAACAACTCGTTTGATGATACGACCAATCTTTTCCAATTCTGCCATCAAGTTTTCTTTGTTTTGCAGACGGCCAGCTGTATCAATCATGAGAATGTCAATACCTTCTGCTACTGCACGCTCCATCCCATCAAAGACAACGCTAGCTGGATCTGCCTTCTCAGGACCAGTAACGACAGGAACACCTACACGACGTCCCCATTCTGCTAACTGAGCAACCGCACCAGCACGGAAGGTATCAGCAGCAACAAGCATAACCTTTTTACCAGCTTGTTTGTAGCGATGTGCCAATTTACCAATTGAAGTTGTCTTTCCGACACCATTAACACCTACAAAGAGCATGACAGTCAAACCATCTTGAAAATTAATGCTTTCGTTGTAGTTGCCATCCTTCTCATACAACTCCACCAATTTTTCGATGATAACACGACGAAGTGCTTCAGGTTTCTTAGCATTTTCTAGCTTGGCTTCATAACGCAATTCTTCCGTAAGATTTGAAGCCACCTGGACACCAACGTCACTCATGATGAGTAGTTCTTCTAGTTCTTCAAAGAAATCTTCATCGACTGAGCGGAAATTAGCAAAGAAGGCATTCAAACGAGCGCCGAATCCAGAGCGAGTTTTCTTGAGACTACGGTCATATTTTTCTTGTTCAGTCTCTTGAATTTGAGGAATTTCTTCGATTACTTGATCTTCTTCCACTTCTTCAAAAAATTCTGTTTCTGCTTCGTCTGATTGAGGCTGAACAATTTCTTCGTCATCACTATCATTTGAAGTTGCTTCTTCAACATGAGTCAATCCCTCTTGAGGACTATCGGCCTCTTGGACTTGATTTAACTCTTCTTGAGAAACCTTCACTTCGTCAACCGATTCGACAATAGTTTCTTCGTCAACCTCTGCTTTAATTAAGTCTTCATCATTTTCTTCGGCTACGACAGTCCCATCTTGCTCTTTGACTTCAATATTTTCAGATTCTAGCGTCTCAGTTTGCTGGCTATCATCCGATAAATCAATGTTTTCTAGAGCTTCTTTGACAACATCTTCAATTTTAGGTTCTTCTATTTTTCCAAATAAACGGTCAAATAATCCCATTCTTTAGTTCTCCTTCAGTACATATTTTTCAATTGCCCAGGCGACAGCTTCTTCGTCATTAGTCATTGGTGTTACCACATTTGCCACAGCCTTAACTGCCGGCACAGCATTTTGCATAGCGACACCGAGACCGGCCCACTCAATCATCGAAAGGTCATTAGCCTCATCTCCACAGGCCATAACCTGACTTTGGTCAATTCCCAGGTGTTCAATCAGTTTAGATAATCCTGTCGCTTTATGAACGTTCTTTGGTGACCATTCTAGCAAGAGTTCACGAGATTTAAAAATCTCATATTGGTCGAATAGTTCAGGTGAAATATGTTTAATAGCCGCATCCAAAGGTTCCTGAGGAAAGGCAGTCACACATTTATTGTATGTTAGCTGACTAGACAAATCTTCAAAAGCAGTTGGAACAAAAGTTAAAGCCGGGTTAAACTGAGCATACAGACTTTCTTGATCAGACTGAATCTGGTAAACTGTTCCTTCTGAAATTGCATCTAAGGGGATTCCTAGTTTTTCAGTTTCTTCATAAATACGTGTCACATCATCAATTGAAAAGACTGTCTTATCAAGAATCTCACCTGTATTTTTCTGAACCAATCCACCGTTGAATGTGATAGTATATTCGTCATCATGGCCATCTGTTCCAAGCTCTTTAAGGAAGAAATCCATAGCCTTGAGAGGACGTCCAGTTGTTAGGACTACCTTGACACCCTGTTCACGCGCAGCCTTTAAAGTTGCCTTGGTACGATCAGTCAATTTCTTGTCTGTCGTCAGCAAGGTTCCATCCAAGTCTAGGGCAATTAATTTAATATCTGCCATTATAACCCCTCCATATAAGCGATAACTGATTGGTCTTTATGGTGACCGATAACTGTTTCGGCAAGTTCCAAAATCTCTGGGCGAGCATTTTCAGGGGCAATAGGATAACCTGCTACTTGCATCATGTGTAGATCATTCAAATTGTCACCAAATGTCATGACCTGATCCATTTCAAGATTTAATTTCTTCGCCAATTCGACAATGGCAACGCCCTTGTCCACATAGTCTAGTACAATATCAATCGATTTATAACCTGTCGTCATGGCTTTGACACCAGAAACGTGTTCATTGACCCAGGCCTCACCAGCAGCTACTGTTTCTTCAGAAAAATTGGTTGTAAATTTGAAAATTTCATCCGTAATATCCTCCAAGCGAGCTACTTTTTGGATGTTTTCATTATAGTGCGCACTAAAAGCTAAATAAGCTGGATCAA
>CAKPXD010000025.1 GCA_934201655.1 uncultured Streptococcus sp.
ACAGAAATACCAAGAGATGCACCGAAAGAACGGAAGGAGTTATTATCCGATACTCTTATGCTCTTTATAACGGGATAAGCCTGCCAGTTGTCGAGTACACTGTTGATGGGAACCAATACAAGGTCGTCGGGCCTAAATTTCTATATGCGATTTCAAATACAATCAGTACTCCCTTGGGTTCGATCGTATCTGATGTCAAAATGGATAATTTTGAAGATGGGGAAATTCCTCAGGTTTTAAGATATAAGATTTATAGGAACAGTTTCATCTCTTTAACAAAATCACCTTTAATGGAACGATTTCCAATTGGGGGAAAGGTAACTGTTTATTATGATCCTAAAAAACCAAAACATTCCTACGTAGAAAGACCTTTAAAACCAGGTCGTTATGCATGGCTGACTAAATGTTTAGTTTATTTCCTTGTTTTTCTGATGGTTGCTCTAGCTTTCTTTATAGTGTTCATTCTTCCAAATCTTGTGAACTAATAGTTTCTGGTAGATTTTTTAAAAGTATGAAATCCATATCGTTACTATTTTTATAAAATCTTCTCCCTACTTTATAAGATATGAAAAAGAGTTCAACTGGAACTCTTTTTTTGCTATAATGAGGGGAGAAAAATCAGACAGGAGATCAAGATGTCAGAACCGTTATTTTTAAATTCTGTAATGCAAGAAAAAATCTGGGGAGGTACCAAACTTCGTGATGAGTTTGGCTATGATATCCCAAGCGAAAAGATTGGTGAGTATTGGGCCATCTCAGCTCATCCAAATGGAGTGTCTAAGGTAGCCAATGGCCGCTTTGAAGGAACAGACCTTGCTACTTTGTATGCAGAACACCGTGAGTTGTTTGGCAACCGTCCAGAGCCTGTATTTCCACTCTTGACCAAAATCCTTGATGCCAATGACTGGCTCAGTGTTCAAGTTCATCCAGATGATGCTTATGGACTAGAGCATGAAGGCGAACTTGGAAAGACAGAGTGCTGGTACATCATCGCTGCAGATGAGGGTTCAGAGATTATCTATGGTCACAATGCCAAGTCAAAAGAAGAACTCCGTCAGCAAATCGAGGATAAGAACTGGGATGCCTTGTTAACAAAAGTTCCTATAAAAGCTGGAGATTTCTTCTATGTACCAAGTGGGACCATGCATGCTATCGGTGCAGGTATCTTAATCCTTGAAACGCAACAGTCTAGTGATACTACCTACCGAGTTTATGACTTTGACCGTAAGGATGATAATGGCAACTTGCGTGAACTTCACCTCGAAAAATCAATCGATGTTTTGAATATTGGTGAGCCTGCAAACAGCCGTCCTGTGACTGTCAAAGCAGATGATTTGCGTTCAACCTTACTTGTCTCTAATGAATTCTTTGCTGTCTACAAGTGGGAAATCACAGGAAAAGTTGAATTTGAGAAGACGGCTGATTACAGCTTGTTGAGTGTCTTGGCCGGTCAAGGGAAACTGACTGTAGACGGAAAAGACTATCCAATTCAAAAAGGTAGTCACTTTATCTTACCAAGTGATGTTGAAGCTTGGACCTTGGAAGGGCAAGGTCTAGAATTGATTGTCAGCCATCCATAAAAAGAAAAGACTTGAGAGATATTCTCAAGTCCTTTTTTGTATTTACATAAATTGGGCGATAAAGACCACGATGATGATAATCGGGATAATGTAACGAAGAAGGAAGAGCCAGACTTGGAAAAGTCCTTGTTTCCATGGTGTTTTATCAAGATGAAGTTCCTCCATTGCCAGTGTTTTCTTGAAAATATAGCCTGTAAAGAGGGACAAGCAGAGAGCACCGAAAGGCATGAGGAGGTTGGAAACCAAGAAATCCATGGCGTCAAAGAAGGACTTCCCAAAGATATGGACATCAGCCATCACACCATAGGATAGGGCCGAAGGGATACCAAAGACAAAAGTCAATACCCCTAAAATCATACTCCACTTGGCACGCTTACGATTGTCTTGGTTGGTGATGTTACCAACATTTATTTCAAGCATAACGACTGAGGAAGTTATCGTCGCAAAGAGGAAAAGCAAGAGAAAGAGAATATAGAAAATAGTACCAAAAGGCATATTGTCAAAGAGTTGCGGCAAAACAATAAAGAGGAGACTTGGTCCACCTTCAGATTGGATATTAAAGGCTGACATAGCAGGGAAAATCGCAAGTCCCGCCATGATAGAAACTGAGATGTTCAAGGCTACGATAGACATTCCTGATTGGACCAGATTGGTCTTCTTGTCTAGGTAGGAAGCGTAGGTCAGCATGGCTGTAACTCCAAGGGATAGTGCAAAGAAAGATTGACCCAGTGCATAGAGAAGTCCAGCACTTGTTAGTTTTGAAAAGTCAGGTTTGAGGAAGTAAACGACGCCTTCCATGGCATTTGGCAAACTGAGAGAACGCCCGATAATAACAATAAAGATGATAAAAAGTAGGGGCATCATAACCTTAGATGCTCTTTCAATCCCTTTTTGAACGCCGTGTGAAACAATGAAAATGTTCAAGAAGATAAAGGATGCTTGGGCTCCTAAAGCAATAACTGGATTAGAGATGATGGAAGAGAATTGCTGGGCATAATCTCCATTTCCGATTAGGTGGAATAATCTTCCAATTTCGATACCAAGGTATACCAGAATCCAACCCCCAATAACACTATAAAATGAGAGAAGGATGAAAAGAGCAAAGGCACCAATCCAACCAATAAAGTTGTACTTTTGATTGTTTCCAAGTTTGCCAAAGGTTTTGATTGCTGACACGCCAGCGCTTCGACCAAGGGCAAACTCAGCCAGTAGAAGAGGGAAACCAATTAAAATTGTCGAGATCAGAAAGACCAGTAAGAAACCTCCCCCACCATTGGCAGCGGTCATATAAGGGAACTTCCAAACAGCTCCAAGGCCAATAGCAGAACCAGCAGATGCAAAGATGAAACCCAGTTTTGAGCCCCATTGCGATTTTTCAGACATCGTTAAACTCCAATCTATTTTTAAAATAAGAAAAGGCTACTTGAGTTGTCAAATAGCCCTCTCTCAATTGCTCTTTTGAGCTTTTTATTTGATTGATAGACTTGATTATCCTATCATGTTTTCTGAAGCCTGTCAAGAAAACCATTTTCGGTTTTTCATACCTTTTTCAAAAGTTAAAAAAATTTTCTAAATAAAGCTTGACTCTGACCTAAGGGAAGGGTGTATACTATCAATGTGAGGAGAAAATCATGTACCATATTAAAGAAGCTGCGCAGCTTTCAGGCGTCTCTGTCAAGACCCTGCATCATTACGATAAGATAGGACTCTTGGTTCCTTTAAAGTCGGAAAACGGCTATCGAACCTATAGTCAGGATGATTTGGAACGACTTCAGGTTATCCTCTATTACAAGTATCTAGGCTTTTCTTTAGAAAAAATAGCAGAGTTATTGAAGGAAGATACGACAGATATATTGTCACATTTAACTAGACAGTTGGATTATTTAACCCAGGAGAGGCAACATCTGGATACCTTAATTTCAACCTTACAAAAAACCATTCAAGAACAAAAAGGAGAAATAAAAATGACCATTCAAGAAAAATTCACTGGATTTAGCTACCAAGACAATCACAAATACCACCAAGAGGCGGTAGACAAGTATGGCCAAGAAGTCATGGATCAAGCCCATGATCGTCAAAAAGGACGAGAGGATGAGGTTACATCAGCCTTTAATCAAGTCTTTCAAGCCTTGGCTCAAAATCTCAAAGCTGGTCTACCGATAACAGAATCTGAAAATCAAGAGGAAGCAGCCAAGCTCTTACAAGCTATTCGTACTTATGGATTTGACTGCTCTATCGAGGTCTTCGGTTATATCGGCCAAGGCTATGTCTATAATCCAGAGTTCAAGGAAAACATTGATAAGTTTGGAAAGGGAACAGCTCAATACACTTCAGATGTTATTGCCCACTTTGTTAGAACTCAGACAAAATAAAAATCGGCGGAGTAATCTCTGCCGATTTCTTACTTTAAAGTTTAATCAAAATGCAAGCTTCCTGCCACCCAGCCGGTACAGAGGGCAGAAGTAATGTTAAAGCCACCAGTGTGGGCATTGATATCTAGCACCTCACCTGCAAAGTGAAGACCAGGTACCAGCTTACTTTCCAGAGTTTTAGGATTGATTTCCTTAAGGCTGACTCCTCCTTTGGTAACAAAGGATTTAGCCAAGGACATTTTGCCAGTTACGGGAATTTTAAGAACTTTGATAGACTGGACAAGTTGGTCCCGTTCTTTTTCAGTTAGCTGTTTAACTTTTTCCGGGTATCCTTGCGAGAAGAAATCTGCCAAGCGTTCTGGCAACAAAGATTTCAAGGCATTTTTTAAGGATTTTTCACGGTTTTCTTCGAGAAATGCCACCAAGTCGCTCTCAGAAAGTTGTGGCAAGACATCCAATGAGAGAACCTCTCCACCCTTGACAAAGCTTGACATACGTAGAGCAGCAGGACCTGACAAACCAAAGTGGGTAAAAAGTAGGTCATGAGTAATGACATGCTTGCCATAGCTTAGAGTCACATCGTCTAGTGAGATTCCCTGCAAAGCCTTGTGTGGAAAATCTGTCAGCAAAGGACTCTCGGCCGCTTCAAGTTCGGTAATGGTATGTTTAAAGTGACGAGCGATCTCATGGCCAAAACCAGTCGAACCAGTGGAAGGATAGGACTTACCACCAGTTGTGACAATGAGTTTATCACAAGTGAAAGTCTGGTCTGCTGACTTGAGGACAAATTGGTCGTCTACCTTTTTAACAGAAACAATCTCTGTTTGAGTCATGACCTGTCCGCCCAATTCCGAGATTTTCTTTTCTAAAGCTTCGATAATAGTCCGAGATTTGTCGCTAGCAGGAAAGACACGCCCGTGATCTTCAACCTTGAGTTTGACGCCATTTTCCGTAAAAAAGTTGATAATATCATGATTATCAAACTGGGAGAAGACGCTATAAAGAAATCGCCCATTTCCAGGGATGCCAGCAAGTAGATCGTCTAGAGTTCCGTTATTAGTTACGTTACAGCGCCCCCCACCTGTACCAGCTAATTTTTTTCCAAGTTTCCGATTTTTTTCAATGAGAAGGGTTTTCTGCCCGTAAAAGCTACTGGAAATAGTAGCCATCATACCAGCAGGTCCACCTCCGATAACAATAGTATCAAAATGTTTCATAAGAGTATTGTACCATAAAAAAACAAGAGATGATTAGACATCTCTTGTCAGATTTATTAGTTGATTTCGTATCCCATGAGGAGCCCGCCTTCTTCTGCATAAAAACTGCAAAGCCCAGAAGTAGGGATAATTTTAATATTAGCTTGCGGGTACTTTTCTCGCAAGAGTTCTGAGAGTTGTTGGCAGAATTTTTCATTGCTACGATGAGCCATGAGAATACGCCCACCAGCATAGCCGGCTTTGATCAACTCTTCATAAGCAGCTTGAAGGGATTTTTTAGCACCACGAGCCTTTTGAAGCAGTTCTAAGGTTCCAGTTTCACTTGCTTCCCCAACCATACGGATATTGAGGAGCCCGACAACTGTACCAATAAGCTTACTCAAGCGACCGTTTTTAACCAGGTTATCAACCTTAGCAAGAACGAACAACAACTTCGTTTTTTCTTGGTAAGTAGTAATAACTTCAACCACCTCTTCAAATGAAAGTCCTTGGTGAATCAAGTCATTGATTTTCTCAACAATTAAGTCAACCTCTCCACCAGCAGACAAACTATCAATAACGTGAATCTGAGCATCAGGGTGTTCTTCTAGAAAGATATTCTTAGCTAATTGAGCACTATTGTGGCTACCAGAGAGAGTTCCAGTGATAGTCACTACAAAAATATGTTTGGCACCTTCAAAAGCACGTAAGTAATCATCAGGACTAGGGCAGGCTGATTTTGAAGCTTCAGAAGTCGCATACATAGTTTCCATCATCTTATCGATATCCAGATTGGCATCATCGACAAAGACTTGATCTGCTACCTGAATCTTTAAGGGAACACTGACAAATTCAGTATCAAAAGCAAGGTTTTCCAGCTGGCGATAATCACAACCAGAGTCAGCTACAATCTTCCAAGTCATAGAAATTCTCCATCTTTATCACTTATACATTGACAAAGGTTCTGTCTTTTTTTACAATTATATCATGAAAGCCCTTGAAACAAAAGTAGTACCTCTCTGTTGTCACAAGTAGAAAGAAATTGTTATGTCTGAACGTAAAATATCTGAAAAATCGCTTGAAAACCTTAGAAAATCAAATCAAGAATCTAATTTGCTAACCAGAGAAGCGATTGAAACAGCTCTTTTGCAACTCTTGGAGAAAAAGGAGTTGGCCAAGATTAGCATTTCTGAGTTAGTCAAGCGTGCTGGCGTTTCTCGTGCAGCTTTTTATCGAAACTATGATTCAAAAGAAGAGATTTTAGAAAGTGTCTTTAAACGTAGCGTCCATAACATCATGGAGCAATTGAGTCATTACGATGTTAAAACAGACCTTTATCTCGTATGGGTTCACCTCTTTAGAGAAGCCAAGAAAGAAGCCAAGGTTATTCAGCTTGCCTTGGACTACCACTTGGAAAAAATCTTTGTGCAAGCCATGCAAGAATTTCTAGAAAAATACTATGGAAAATCAAAAGGAGTCAGCTCTTACTTGCATTCTTTTTGGAGTTCGGCCATCGTATCGGTCTTGCTTAAATGGATCAAGGATGGGATGAAGGTTCCTGCTGAAAAAATCGCAGATTTACGCCTGCCATTTTTCAAAAAATAAAACATGAGGAGAAATGCTATGACAGAAAAAAGACTAGCTTGGGATGAGTATTTTGCTGCTCAAGCCCTATTGATTGCCAATCGCTCAACCTGTAAACGTGCCAAGGTAGGAGCTGTTTTAGTCAAGGATAACAAGGTTATTTCAACAGGCTATAATGGTTCTGTATCAGGAACAGAGCATTGTATCGATCATGACTGTCTGGTGATTGAAGGCCACTGTGTCCGCACTCTTCATGCAGAGGTAAATGCTATACTGCAAGGAGCCGAACGTGGAGTTCCTAAAGGCTTTACAGCTTACGTTACTCATTTTCCATGCCTCAACTGTACAAAACAACTGCTTCAGGTAGGTTGTGAGCGTGTTGTTTATATCAACCAATACCGTATGGATGACTATGCCCAACACCTTTATCAAGAAAAGGGAACAGAATTAACTCACCTACCACTTGAAACAGTGCAGGCAGCTCTCCAAGAGGCTCACCTAATCTAGAAATTATAAAAAAAATAAATGGTTTAGAAAGCTTTTTAAACCATTTTTTGATATAATAAGAAGAATAAATTGAAAGAAGGAATTCTGAAAATGGGAAAACTTGAAGTTATTAATCATCCACTGATTCAACACAAATTATCAATCTTGCGTCGCACTGACACTTCTACAAAAGCTTTTCGTGAACTAGTAGACGAGATTGCAATGTTGATGGGATATGAAGTGCTTCGTGATCTTCCACTTGAAGATGTAGAAATCGAAACACCGATCACAAAAACAGTTCAAAAACAGTTGGCTGGTAAAAAATTGGCAATTGTCCCAATCTTGCGTGCAGGTATTGGTATGGTTGATGGACTATTGAGTTTGGTTCCAGCAGCAAAAGTTGGTCACATTGGTATGTACCGTGACGAAGAAACCCTTCAACCAGTAGAATACTTGGTAAAATTACCTGAAGATATTGACCAACGTCAAATTTTTGTAGTTGATCCTATGCTTGCAACAGGTGGATCAGCGATTTTGGCTGTTGACTCCCTCAAAAAACGTGGAGCTTCAAACATCAAGTTTGTCTGCCTTGTATCAGCTCCAGAAGGTGTAAAGGCACTTCAAGCAGCACACCCTGATGTAGAAATCTTTACAGCAGCTTTGGATGAACGCTTGAACGAACATGGTTACATCGTTCCAGGTCTTGGAGACGCTGGAGACCGCTTGTTCGGAACGAAATAAGATTCTAAAGTGATATTGAGACTAAAGCCTAGTCTTAGTTTTGAAAGGAGGTTGAATTTTTGTATCTGTCTTTAGAATAGAGCAAAAATTTGACCTTTTTTGACCAAGGATATATAATAATCCTATTAACAAAGAAATTAGAAATCAAAAGGAGAAATGAATGATTCCTGTAGTTATTGAACAAACAAGTCGTGGAGAGCGCTCGTATGACATTTACTCACGTCTTCTTAAGGACCGCATTATCATGTTGACTGGACCAGTCGAAGACAATATGGCAAACTCAGTTATCGCCCAATTGCTTTTCTTGGATGCCCAAGATAGTACAAAAGATATTTACCTTTATGTAAACACTCCTGGAGGTTCTGTATCAGCTGGTTTGGCAATCGTTGATACTATGAACTTTATCAAGGCAGATGTCCAAACTATCGTTATGGGAATGGCAGCCTCAATGGGTACAATTATTGCTTCAAGTGGAGCAAAGGGCAAACGTTTCATGCTTCCAAATGCAGAATACATGATTCACCAACCAATGGGTGGTACAGGTGGTGGTACTCAGCAGACTGATATGGCCATCGCTGCTGAACACTTACTTAAAACTCGTAAAACTTTGGAGCAAATTCTTGCAGATAACTCTGGTAAATCAGTTGAGCAAATCCATGCAGATGCTGAACGTGATTACTGGATGAGTGCTCAAGAAACACTTGAATATGGTTTCATTGATGAAATTATGGCCAATAATTCTTTGAATTAAACTACTAAAGCAAGCTCGACTGAGCTTGTTTTTTTTGATATAATAGAAGGAAGATTGTTAGAAGGAAGTTGAATTATGTTTCAAAAAGAGAATCGGTCTGGTCTGATTATCTATTTATACTATAATCGCGATGCAAAAAAACTCGCAAATTATGGTGATATTTGTTACCACTCAAAAAAACATCGTTACCTACAACTTTATGTTCCAACAGAGGAAGTAGAAGAGCTGGTAAATCGTTTAGGAAAAGAGAAATTTATCAAGAAAGTGAGAGTTTGTCATATTCAAGAATTGGAAACTCCTTTCGTTGGAAACTTATATAAAACAAGCGAAAACGTTATCATTTAAAAAAGTGAGAGAAACTTGTTGACAATTTTCTGATAATTCGGTATATTCTTAACATGTAATTTAAATTGATAATAAAAAGGAGATAAACATGAAGAAAAAATTTGCATTGTCACTTGTAGCTCTTGCAAGTACAGCTCTTTTAGCAGCTTGTGGGGAAGTGAAGTCAGGAGCTTCAAACACAACTGGTAACCCGATTGATGAAAAAGTTGTAAAAATTGGTTTCAACTTCGAAGAAACTGGTGCTGTAGCATCTTACGGTACTTCTGAGCAAAAGGGTGCTCAACTTGCAGTTGATGAAATCAACGCAGCAGGTGGTATCGATGGAAAACAAATCGAAGTAGTTGATAAAGATAACAAATCTGAAACTGCTGAAGCTGCTTCTGTTTCAACAAACCTTGTGACTCAATCTAAGGTAGCAGCTATCGTAGGACCTGCGACTTCAGGTGCGACTGCAGCAGCAGTAGCAAATGCTACACAAGCTGGAGTTCCATTGATTTCTCCAAGTGCTACTCAAGATGGTTTGACAAAAGGTCAAGATTTCCTCTTCATCGGAACATTCCAAGATAGTTTCCAAGGAAAAATCATCTCAAACTACGTTTCAAACAAATTGAACGCTAAAAAAGTGGTCTTGTATACAGATAACTCAAGTGACTACGCTAAAGGTATTGCAAAATCTTTCCGTGATTCATTCACAGGTGAAATCGTAGCAGACGAAACATTTGTATCAGGTGATACAGACTTCCAAGCAGCTTTGACAAAAATCAAAGATAAAGACTTTGATGCAATCGTATTGCCAGGTTACTACACAGAAGCTGGTAAGATTGTAAACCAAGCTCGTGGTATGGGAATTGATAAGCCAATCATCGGTGGTGACGGATTTAACGGTGCAGAATTTGTTCAACAAGCAACTGCTGAACGTGCATCAAATATCTACTTCATCTCAGGATTCTCAACTACTGTTGATGTTTCAGATAAAGCAAAAGCCTTCCTTGAAGCTTACCGTGCAAAATATAACGAAGATCCTTCAACATTTGCAGCTCTTGCTTATGACTCAGTTTACCTTGTAGCTAATGCAGCAAAAGGTGCAAAAACTTCAGTTGATATCAAGAACAATCTTGCTAAAACACAAAACTTCGAAGGTGTTACAGGTCAAACAAGCTTTGATGCAGATCATAACACTGTGAAAACAGCCTTCATGATGACCATGAATAATGGTAAAGTAGATGCGGCAGAAGTCGTAAAACCTTAATTTTATAGATATCGTAAATGGGGAATGAGCTTTTACTCACTCCCTGTTTCGGTATTTATAAAGGGATTATTTTTTTATAAAATCCTAAAAACAAAACTTAGAAAGAGTGAACCATATGCTTCAACAACTTGTCAATGGTTTAATCTTGGGTAGTGTCTATGCCTTGCTAGCCCTGGGTTATACTATGGTTTATGGAATTATCAAGCTTATTAACTTTGCCCATGGTGATATCTATATGATGGGTGCTTTCATGGGTTATTTCTTGATTAATGCCCTCCATTTAAATTTCTTTTTAGCCTTAATTTTGTCCATGATTGGTTCAGCTATTCTCGGTGTTATCATCGAGTTTCTAGCCTACCGTCCACTCCGTCATTCAACTCGTATCTCTGTATTGATTACTGCTATCGGGGTATCCTTCTTGCTTGAGTATGGAATGGTCTATCTAGTAGGTGCCAATACACGCGCCTTCCCTCAAGCAATCCAAACAGTTCGTTATGACTTGGGTCCAATCAGTCTTACAAATATCCAATTGTTGATTTTGACAGTTTCGATTGTTTTGATGATTCTTTTGCAACTCATCGTGCAAAAAACAAAAATGGGGAAAGCCATGCGTGCCGTATCTGTAGATAGTGATGCAGCTCAATTGATGGGGATCAACGTAAACCGTACAATCAGTTTCACCTTTGCCTTAGGTTCAGCTCTGGCTGGTGCAGCAGGTGTCTTGATTGCCCTTTACTACAACTCTCTTGAACCATTGATGGGAATGACTCCGGGTATTAAATCATTCGTGGCTGCCGTTTTAGGTGGTATCGGTATTATTCCTGGTGCAGCTCTTGGAGGTTTTGTAATCGGACTATTGGAAACTTTTGCAACAGCCTTCGGAATGTCAGATTTCCGTGATGCTATCGTGTACGGAATCTTGCTATTGATCTTGATTGTTCGTCCAGCTGGTATCCTTGGTAAGAATGTGAAAGAGAAGGTGTAAACAATGAAAGAAAATTTAAAAGTTAATATTCTCTGGTTGCTCCTTTTGTTGCTTGGATATGGTGTGATTAGCTTATTAGTTTCGTTTGGTATTTTAAACCTTTTCCATATTCAGATTCTAGAACAAATCGGTATCAATATTATTCTTGCAGTAGGACTAAACCTTATCGTTGGTTTCTCTGGTCAATTTTCACTTGGGCATGCTGGATTTATGGCAATCGGTGCCTATGCAGCGGCTATTATTGGTTCTAAATCTCCAACTTACGGTGCCTTTTTTGGAGCTATGTTGCTTGGTGCTATCATTGCTGGTTTGGTTGCCCTAGTCGTTGGAATTCCTACCCTTCGTTTGAAGGGGGACTACCTTGCAGTTGCGACACTTGGGGTTGCTGAAATTATCCGTATCTTAATCGTCAATGGTGGTGATTTAACAAACGGAGCTGCCGGTATCCTTGGTATTCCAAACTTTACTAATTGGCAAATGGTATACATTTTTGCCGTGATTACGACAATTGCAACGCTGAATTTCCTTCGTAGTCCAATCGGTCGTTTAACCTTGTCTGTTCGTGAAGATGAAATTGCAGCTGAATCTGTCGGGGTAAATACAACAAAAATCAAAATTATCGCATTTGTCTTTGGAGCTATGACTGCAAGTATTGCAGGTTCCCTTCAAGCAGGATTTATCGGTTCTGTTGTGCCAAAAGATTATAGCTTTATCAACTCTATCAACGTTTTAATTATCGTTGTATTTGGTGGCTTGGGATCAATTACAGGAGCAATTGTCGCTGCGATTGTTCTTGGTATTTTGAATATGTTCCTTCAAGATGTGGCTAGCGTTCGTATGATTATCTATGCTTTGGCCTTGGTACTTGTTATGATCTTCAGACCAGGAGGTCTTCTAGGAACATGGGAATTGAGCCTATCAAGACTCTTTAAAAAAGGTAAGAAGGAGGGACAAAACTAATGGCATTACTTGAAGTAAAACAGTTAACCAAGCATTTTGGTGGTCTGACTGCTGTTGGAGATGTAACTCTAGAATTGAACGAAGGTGAACTTGTTGGTTTGATTGGACCGAATGGTGCTGGTAAAACAACTCTCTTCAACTTGCTGACAGGAGTTTATGAACCAAGTGAAGGAACCGTAACCTTAGATGGTCACTTATTAAATGGTAAGCAACCCTATAAAATTGCGGCTCTTGGCTTAGGACGTACTTTCCAAAATATTCGTCTATTTAAAGACTTAACTGTATTAGACAATGTTCTCATTGCATTTAGCAACCATCATAAACAACATGTATTTGCTAGTTTTTTCCGCTTACCAGCTTTTTACAAGAATGAAAAAGAATTAAAAGCCAAAGCATTAGAACTACTAAAAATCTTTGATCTAGATGGTGATGCTGAAACTTTAGCTAAAAACTTAGCCTATGGCCAACAACGTCGTTTGGAAATTGTTCGTGCCCTTGCTACTGAACCTAAAATCCTCTTCTTAGATGAGCCTGCAGCAGGTATGAACCCCCAAGAAACTGCAGAATTGACTGAGTTGATCCGTCGCATCAAGGATGAATTCAAGATCACCATCATGCTGATTGAACATGATATGAATTTGGTCATGGAAGTCACTGAGCGTATCTACGTACTTGAGTATGGTCGTTTGATTGCTCATGGGACACCAGATGAAATCAAGAACAATAAACGTGTTATCGAAGCTTATCTTGGAGGTGAAGCCTAATGTCTATGTTAAAAGTTGAAAACCTCTCAGTTCACTACGGTATGATTCAAGCTGTACGTGATGTGAGCTTTGAAGTTAATGAAGGGGAAGTTGTTTCTCTTATCGGTGCTAACGGTGCTGGTAAAACAACCATCCTTCGTACCCTATCAGGTCTTGTGCGCCCAAGTTCTGGTCGAATTGAATTCTTGGGACAAGAAATCCAAAAGATGCCTGCACAAAAAATTGTGGCATCAGGACTTTCTCAAGTACCAGAAGGACGTCATGTCTTCCCTGGTTTGACAGTTTTGGAAAACTTGGAGATGGGAGCCTTT
>CAKPXD010000026.1 GCA_934201655.1 uncultured Streptococcus sp.
ATTGGGGTATAGCCAAGCGGTAAGGCAAGGGACTTTGACTCCCTCATGCGTTGGTTCGAATCCAGCTACCCCAGTTATACTTTGCCGGCGTGGCGGAATTGGCAGACGCGCTGGACTCAAAATCCAGTGTCCGCAAGGACGTGCCGGTTCGACCCCGGCCGCCGGTATAGTAATAAAGACAAGGTTTCGGACCTTGTTTTTTTATTTTTCTTTCTTTTTTTCTCTCGCAGTTACTTAAAATTACTTATTTTTTTCTAAATTTTATTTTAAACCTCAATGTTCACTATTACTTTACTATATATTTACTAAATATTAATTTATTTCATTATAAATTTAACTATAATAGGTCTATACCATTTACAAATTACACAGAAAGGTTTATAATGTAATTGACATAATAAATATTAGAAAAATGAATTACGGAGGTTATCATTATGCCTAAATATATTAAAGCGGATCAATTTTTCTATCCTCATGGTGTTCGCCGTGGCGGTTTTCTAGAACTAGTTGATGGTAAATTTGGTAAGCATGTGGATCAAGTATCTGATGACGCAGAAATTATTGACTATACTGGTTATAGTATTGCTCCTGGTCTTGTTGATACACATATTCACGGATTTGGTGGGGTTGATGTTATGGATAATAACATCGAAGGTACTCTTCATACAATGAGTGAAGGTCTTCTTAGTACAGGTGTTACTAGTTTCCTACCAACTACTCTAACATCATCATACGAACAATTATTAGCTGTTACTGAAAATATTGGTGCGCGTTATCAAGAGGCTTCTGGTGCTAAAATTCGTGGGATTTACTTTGAAGGTCCATACTTTACTGAGGAATTTAAAGGAGCTCAAAACCCTGCTTACATGAAAGATCCTCGCTTGGATGAATTTCGTGCTTGGCAGAAGGCTGCTAATGGTCTTCTAAATAAAATTGCCCTTGCACCTGAACGTGAAGGTGTTGAGGACTTTGTACGTACGGTTACTGGTGAAGGAGTAACTGTTGCTTTAGGTCACTCAAATGCAACTTTTGATCAGGCTAAGAAGGCTGTTGACGCTGGTGCAAGTGTTTGGGTTCATGCTTATAATGGTATGCGTGGCTTAACTCACCGTGAGCTTGGTATGGTTGGTGCTATGTATGAATTGCCACATACTTATGCTGAATTGATATGTGATGGGCATCACGTTGATCCTAAGGCTTGTGACATCCTACTTAAACAAAAAGGTACTGAAAATATTGCTCTTATCACTGACTGTATGACAGCGGGTGGTTTGCAAGATGGGGACTATATGTTAGGAGAATTCCCAGTTGTGGTTGCAAATGGTACTGCTCGTCTCAAATCTACTGGGAACTTGGCAGGTTCTATTCTCAAACTTAAAGACGGTTTGAAAAATGTTGTTGAATGGGGCATTGCAAATCTTCATGAAGCAGTTATGATGGCCAGTCTCAACCCAGCAAAATCAGTTCATATTGATGATGTTTGCGGACAAATCCGTGAAGGCTACGATGCTGACTTTATCGTTCTTGATAAGGATTTGGAATTGGTAGCAACTTACCTTGATGGTGAAAAACGTTATCAAGCATAATCTCTAAAGTAGAAACTAATTTAGTTTCTACTTTTTTAATTTAGTTTGTTAATTTTTTCACATATTACTTGATTTTATTTATGAAAAGGCTTACAATTATGATATAAACAATACAAATAAAAAAACGGAGGTAAGCTTTATGAAAGCCTATACTTATGTTAAACCAGGACTTGCTTCATTTGTTGATGTTGACAAACCAGTTATTCGCAAGCCAACTGACGCTATTGTGCGTATTGTAAAAACTACTATTTGTGGAACAGATCTTCATATTATCAAAGGAGATGTCCCTGCATGTAAGAGTGGAACTATCCTTGGCCATGAAGGAATCGGGATTGTAGAGGAAGTTGGAGCAGGCGTTTCAAACTTCAAAAAAGGCGATAAGGTTTTGATTTCTTGTGTTTGTGCCTGTGGTAAATGCTACTACTGTAAAAAGGGAATCTATGCCCACTGTGAAGACGAAGGAGGTTGGATTTTTGGACATTTGATCGACGGTATGCAAGCAGAATATCTTCGTGTTCCTCATGCTGATAATACTCTCTATCACACTCCAGCTGATTTGTCTGATGAAGCCTTGGTTATGTTATCTGATATCCTACCAACTGGTTATGAAATTGGTGTCTTAAAAGGGAAAGTAGAGCCTGGTTGTAGTGTGGCTATCGTTGGTTCAGGTCCAGTTGGCTTAGCAGCTCTATTGACTGCTCAATTCTATTCACCTGCTAAATTGATCATGGTAGACCTAGACGATAACCGTTTGGATACTGCAGTTTCTTTCGGTGCTACTCATAAGATTAATTCTTCAGACCCTGAAAAGGCAATTCAAGAAATTTATGATTTAACAGATGGTAGAGGTGTGGATGTTGCTATAGAAGCTGTTGGTATTCCTGAAACGTTTGATCTCTGCCAAAAGATTATCGGTGTAGATGGAACAGTAGCCAACTGTGGTGTGCATGGTAAGCCAGTTCAGTTTGATTTGGATACTCTATGGATTCGTAACATTAACGTAACTACCGGTTTGGTTTCTACCAACACAACTCCTCAGCTTTTGAAAGCTTTAGAAAGCCATAAAATTGAACCAGAAAAATTGGTAACTCATTACTTCAAACTAAGTGAAATTGAAAAGGCCTATGAAGTATTTGGCAAGGCTGCAGATCATCATGCGATTAAGGTAATCATTGAAAACGATATTTCAGAAGGTTAATCAAATTTTGAATCCAGTTATTCTTTTTAGAATAGCTGGATTTTTTGAAAATATTAGATAATTCGTGAAAGCAAGCAAATTTCTTTCATTGTTCTTAAAATTTCGCTATAATATACGATACAAAGGAAATGAAACTATGTATCGAGTTATAGAAATGTACGGGGATTTTGAACCATGGTGGTTCATAGAAGGTTGGGAAGAAGACGTCATTAGTAGTAAGAAATTTGAAAATTACTATGACGCTTTGAAGTATTATAAATCTTGCTGGTTTGAACTGGAAAAGAAAATTCCACTATATAAAAGTCGAGGAGACTTAATGACCATATTTTGGAATCCGGAGGATAAGCGTTGGTGTGAGGAATGTGATGAATTTCTGCAGCAATATCATTCCTTGGCTTTACTGGAAGATGGTCAAGTTATACCAGATGAAAAATTCAGACCGGGTTATGAAAAACAAACTGGTTTAGAAATCCACTGGACGTGTCGCATCAAAAATGATGGAACAACTTTTTAATAAAGTTGTTCTTTTTTTGTATTTTCTTCGAATAATTAACTGAGGAGGGAATATGGTACAAACACTTGCACAAGAATTGATTAGTCTCGCAAAAAAGGATGGAGCTCAGGATATCTATTTTATTCCCAAGGACAAGGTTTATGAGTTGCATATGCGAATAGGTGATGAAAGACGTTTAATTAATAGCTATGACTTTGAAAAGTTGGGCGCAGTTATTAGTCATTTTAAATTTATTGCGGGGATGAATGTTGGAGAAAAGCGTCGTAGTCAGCTTGGGTCCTGTGATTATCAGCATGATGGCAAGGTTTCTTCACTACGCTTATCGACGGTAGGAGATTATCGTGGTCATGAAAGTTTAGTTATTCGCCTTTTGCATGATGAAGAACAAGAGTTGCGCTTCTGGTTTCAAGACCTTAAGGAACTAGAAAAGGGCTTTAGGCAACGTGGCCTTTATCTATTTGCAGGACCTGTAGGAAGTGGGAAAACTACCTTAATGCATGAATTAGCTAAGTCGTTGTTTAAGGGACAACAAGTCATGTCCATTGAGGACCCAGTCGAGATTAAGCAAGAAGAGATGCTGCAATTACAACTCAATGAAGCTATTGGACTGAGTTATGAAAACTTGATAAAACTTTCTTTGCGACACCGCCCAGATCTTTTAATCATTGGAGAAATCCGGGATAGCGAAACAGCCCGTGCTGTTGTAAGAGCTAGCTTAACGGGAGCTACAGTGTTTTCGACCATACATGCAAAGAGTATTCGTGGGGTCTATGAGCGTCTTTTAGAACTTGGTGTCAGTGAAGATGAACTCGCAGTTGTTTTACAAGGTGTTTGCTACCAGAGACTAATCGGGGGAGGAGGAATTATTGATTTTGCAAACCAAAATTATTCAGAACACCAGGCAGAAAAGTGGAATGAGCAAATTGATCAGCTTCTTAAAGACGGACATATCACTGCCCTTCAAGCTGAAACGGAGAAAATTAGCTACCAGTAAGCAGAAGAAAATCATCACTCTCTTTAACAATTTGTTTTCGAGTGGTTTTCACTTGGTAGAAATCATTTCCTTTCTTGATAGAAGTCTTTTGTTGGAGAAGGAATATGTTTCACAGATGCGCCTAGGACTATCGAAAGGAAAATCTTTCTCGGAAATGATGGGGAATTTAGGTTTTTCGAGTGCGATTGTCACTCAACTTTCATTGGCTGAAGTTCATGGAAATCTCCATTTGAGTTTGGGGAAAATTGAAGAATATTTGGATAATCTTGCTAAGGTCAAGAAGAAGTTAATTGAAGTTGCGACCTACCCACTTATTTTGCTAGCTTTCTTACTGCTCATAATGTTGGGGTTGCGAAATTATCTCTTGCCCCAACTGGATAGTAGTAACATAGCTACCTTAGTGATTAGTAACCTGCCACAGATTTTTCTTGGGCTTACTCTGGCACTAAGTTTTGCATCTTTAACAGGGCTGATTTTCTACAGGAAATCTAAGAAGATACAAGTCTTTTCTTTTCTAGCTAGAATCCTCTTTTTAGGTGTATTTGTTCAGTATTATCTAACTGCCTATTATGCTCGGGAATGGGGAAATATGATTGGACAAGGTTTAGAGTTGGCACAGATTTTCCAGATGATGCAGGAGCAAGGAGATCCTCTTTTTAAGGAAATTGGATACGATTTAGATCAATCTTTGCAAAATGGGCATGAATTTTCTAAGGTTGTGCAGAATTATCCTTTTTTTAGAAGAGAATTGGGACTAATCATTGAATACGGAGAGGTCAAGTCCAAGTTGGGAAGCGAATTGGAAATCTATGCAGAGAAAACTTGGGAGGCATTCTTTACTCGAGTTAATCGTACGATGAACTTAGTTCAACCCCTGGTCTTTATTTTCGTAGCCCTGCTAATCGTTTTATTGTACGCAGCTATGTTGCTGCCGATGTATCAAAATATGGAGGTAAATTTTTAGATGAAAAAAATGATGATGAAATTAAAAAAAGCTACGGTAAAAGGGTTCACTCTGGTAGAAATGTTAATTGTACTTTTAATTATTAGTGTTTTGCTCTTGCTTTTTGTTCCAAATCTTACCAAGCAAAAGGATGCAGTCAATGATAAGGGGAAAGCAGCTGTCGTCAAGGTGGTAGAAAGCCAAGCAGAACTGTATAGTCTGGATAAAAATGAAGATGCTAGTCTAAGCAAATTACAGGCAGATGGACGCATCACTGCTGAGCAAGCAAAAGCCTATAAGGAATACCATGCAAAACAAGGGACAAGTCAAACAGTTGCGGATTAGGGCTTTTACCATGTTGGAAAGTTTATTAGTTTTAGGAATAGCTAGTATGTTAGCCTTGGGTTTGTCAAGTTCAGTTCAATCAACTTTTGCAGCTGTGGAAGAGCAAATTTTCTTCATGGAGTTTGAGGAACTTTATCGAGAAACCCAGAAACGAAGTCTGGCTAGTCAGCACAAGATCAACTTGATTATGGAAGAGAGAAGTATTGGAAATGGCTATCAGAAATTAGCCATCCCTAAAGGAATTCACTTGCAGTCTAGTCAGTCAATTACTTTTGATAAGGCTGGAGGAAATTCGTCTCTTGCAAGTGTGAGATTTCAAACAAGGAAAGAAGTAGTTCGCTACCAACTATATCTAGGAAATGGAAAGATTAAACGTATTCAAGAAGCAAAAAATTAAGGCGGTTATTTTACTGGAGGCAGTGATTTCACTAGCCATTTTTGCCAGTATTGCAACCCTCTTGCTGGGGCAGATTCAAGAAAGTAGAAAAAGAGAAGCAGAGCTTCTAAAACAGGAAGAAGTTTTGCGAGTGGCTCGTATGGCTTTGCAGACTGGACAAAAACAGTTGACTGTCAATGGGCTTATGGTTCATGTTGTCTCGAATGAGCGAGGTTTGGAGGTATACCATGGAACTGAAAAATTACTGGCGATTCAAGACAAGTAGTGTCAGAGCGTTTACACTTTTAGAATCTTTGGTTGCCCTTCTTGTAATTAGCGGTAGTTTGCTCCTCTTTCAAGCTATGAGCCAACTATTGGTTTCAGAGGTTCGCTATCAGCAGAAAAGTGAGCAAAAGGAGTGGCTATTATTTGTGGATCAGCTGGAAGCAGAGTTGAATCGAGCCCAATTTGAAAAAGTGGAGAATGATAGGCTTTACCTCAAACAGGAAGGAAAATCTATCTCTATGGGGAAATCAAGATCAAATGATTTCCGGAAAACAGATGCTAGTGGACGTGGCTATCAACCCATGGTCTACGGTCTGAAATCAGCTCATATTTACCAAAACGGGCAAAATGTTCATTTTAATTTTCAGTTTGAAAAGGGACTTGAGAGGGAGTTTATCTATCGTGTGGAAAAAGAAAAAAGTTAGGGCTGGAGTTCTCCTTTACGTCGTCACTATTGCTGGAATTTTTAGTCTCTTATTGCAGTTTTATCTAAATCGGCAAGTAGCACATCATCAGGATTATGCCTTAAATAAAGAAAAACTTCTTGCATTTGCAATGGCTAAGAGAACCTATGAAAGAGCTAATTCTGAAAGTGGAGTCCAGTCATTTGATGTCGGAAAAGCAACTTATCATACTTATGAAAAGAGCTTCATAACAACTGTTAACACTGGGAAAAATCAGTTTGAATTTCACTTTTCTCCTTTAAAAAAGACCGGCCAAAAGTCTGAGAAAACCGAAGACAAGCCCAAAGAAGGAAATGAGGAGAAAAAAGAAGAAGGGAGCAAAAAAGAGACGTCTAAGTCTTCTAAGTTAGCACCTTCAAAGAACAGTACAGAGTAGTTTGGACGAGGTTTTTACCTGAAATCATGCTATAATAGATACATATGGAGGACAGAATATGTCAAGTGTAAAATTGTATCTAGTACGTCATGGGAAAACAATGTTTAATACGATTGGGCGTGCTCAAGGTTGGAGTGATACTCCTTTAACAGCTGAAGGTGAGCGAGGTATTCACGAATTGGGAATTGGTTTGCGTGAGTTAGGTTTAACCTTTGAACGTGCTTATTCAAGCGACTCAGGGCGAACCATTCAGACTATGGGAATTATCCTTGAGGAGCTTGGTTTGACTGGGCAAATTCCTTATCGCATGGATAAGCGAATTCGTGAATGGTGCTTTGGTAGTTTTGATGGTGCTTATGATGGAGATCTTTTTATGGGTATCATCCCTCGAATCTTTAATGTCGACCATGTGCATCGTTTGTCCTATGCTGAGCTAGCTGAAGGTCTGGTAGAAGTAGACACAGCAGGTTGGGCTGAAGGTTGGGAAAAACTAAGTGGTCGTATCTGGGAAGGCTTTGAAGCCATTGCCAAGGAAATGGAAGCTAATGGGGGTGGGAATGCCCTGGTAGTCAGCCATGGAATGACTATTGGAACCATTGTTTATTTAATTAACGGCATGCATCCGCATGGTCTTGATAATGGTAGTGTCACAATTCTCGAGTACCAGGATGGTCAGTTCTCAGTTGAGATTGTTGGGGACCGTAGCTACCGTGAAATTGGTCGAGCTAAGTTAGAAGAACAAGCTAGTTCAGAACAATAAAATTCAGTACTAAATGAAAATGATTAATAGGATGCTAATGTCTTGATTCACAAGCTTGCGATAGCTGAGTACTTTGACAATAGCATTCTTTTTTGTTAGAATAGTATCAACATAAAAGCATAAGAAGGGACTGACAGAACTGTCGTCCCCTTTTGTCTATCTTATAAGGGGGAAATATGCTGTTTCAGAAAATAAAAGCCTATAAATGGCAGGCCCTGGCTTCCTTGGTTATGACAGGTCTAATGGTTACGAGTTCGCTCTTGCAACCACGTTATTTGCAGGAGGTTTTAGAGGCCCTACTAACAGGTGATAATGAAGCTATTTATACTATCGGTTTTTGGTTAATTCTTGTTGCCTTGATTGGTTTGGTTGCAGGTGGGATCAATGTAGTGTTAGCAGCTTACATTGCTCAAGGAGTTTCGTCTGACTTACGTGAAGATGCCTTTCGTAAGATTCAAACTTTTTCATACGCCAATATTGAGAAGTTTAATGCAGGGAACCTCGTTGTGCGTATGACCAACGATATCAATCAGATTCAAAACGTCGTTATGATGACCTTCCAAATCCTCTTTCGACTACCGATTTTATTTATTGGTTCCTTTATATTAGCCGTTGTCACTCTGCCTTCGCTGTGGTGGGTGCTAGTTCTTATGGTCATTTTGATCGTCGCCATGACAGGTCTTATGATGGGGATGATGGGACCGCGATTTGCAAAATTTCAGACCTTATTGGAGCGTATCAATGCCATTGCCAAAGAAAATTTACGTGGTGTGCGCGTGGTTAAGTCTTTTGTTCGAGAAAAAGACCAGTTTGCTAAGTTTACGCAGGTATCCGATGAATTACTGGGTGAAAACCTTTATATCGGTTACGCCTTTTCTATCGTTCAACCTGTAATGATGATGATTTCATACGGGGCTGTCTTTCTTTCAATCTGGCTTGTAGCAGGTATGGCAGAGTCAGATCCGTCAGTAGTTGGTTCCATTGCTTCCTTTGTAAACTACCTGAGTCAGATTATCTTTACCATCGTCATGGTTGGATTTTTGGGAAATTCAGTCACTCGTGCCATGATTTCCCTTCGTCGTATTCGTGAAATCCTTGATACAGAACCAGCTATGACTTTCAATGATGTGGAAGATGAAGAATTGGAAGGAAGTCTCAGTTTTGAAAATGTTACCTTTACCTATCCAAATGATGAAGAACCTATCCTAAAAGATGTATCCTTCGATATCGCAGCTGGTGAAATGGTTGGGGTTGTCGGAGCAACTGGTGCAGGGAAATCAACCTTGGCTCAGTTGATTCCACGATTATTTGATCCTCAGCAAGGTTCGATCAAGATTGGTGGAAAGGACATTCGGACAGTTAGTGAAGGGACGCTTCGTAAGACAGTTTCTATCGTCCTACAAAGAGCCATTCTCTTTAGTGGAACCATCGCAGATAATCTCAGACAAGGTAAGGGAGATGCGACAGTTTCAGAAATGGAACGCGCAGCTCGCATCGCCCAGGCCAGTGAATTTATTAGTCGTATGGACTTGGCTTTTGAAAGTCCGGTTGAGGAACGTGGGACTAACTTTTCTGGTGGACAAAAACAAAGAATGTCTATTGCGCGTGGAATTGTCAGCAATCCTCGTATCTTGATTTTTGATGATTCAACCTCTGCCCTTGATGCCAAATCGGAACGTTTGGTTCAAGAAGCCCTCAACAAGGATTTGAAGGGGACGACTACGATTATCATCGCACAAAAAATTAGCTCTGTTGTGCATGCTGATAAAATTTTAGTGCTTGACCAAGGTCGCTTGATCGGTCAAGGCAAACATGCTGACTTGGTTGCATCAAACCCAGTTTATCGTGAAATTTACGAGACGCAAAAAGGAAAGGAGGAGTAGGATGAAGACATTTGAATTCTTTTGGAACTATTTTAGAGTTTATAAGATATCTTTTGTCGTTGTTATTGCTATGATTATCATTGCAACGATTGCACAAGCCCTCTTTCCAGTATTTGCAGGTCAAACAGTCACGGAACTAGCTAATTTAGTTATAGCTTATCAAAATGGAAATCCTGATATGGTTTGGCAAAGTCTATTGGGACTTCTAATCAATCTTGCCTATGTTTTGATTGTGCTCGTGGTGTCGAGTCTTATCTATATGGTTTTGATGAGCCGTATTATTGCCGAATCGACAAATGAGATGCGTAAGGGCCTTTTTGGCAAGCTTTCTCGCTTGACTGTTTCCTTCTTTGACCGCCATCAAGATGGTGATATCCTGTCACGTTTTACCAGTGATTTGGATAACATCCTACAGGCTTTCAACGAAAGTCTGGTGTCTGTTATGACCAATATTGCCCTTTATATTGGTTTGTTGATTGTCATGTTCGCAAAAAATGTGACCTTGGCTTTGATTACGATTGCTAGCACTCCGATAGCTGTCATCATGTTGATTGTCATTTTGAAATTGGCAAGAAAATACACCAACCTCCAACAAAAGGAAGTTGGGAAGCTCAACGCCTACATGGATGAGAGTATTTCAGGTCAAAAAGCCGTTATCGTTCAGGGCATTCAAGAAGATGTGATTGCAGGTTTTGTTGAGCAAAATGAACGTGTTCGAAAAGCAACCTTTAAGGGCAGAATGTTTTCAGGAATTCTCTTTCCTGTCATGAACGGAATGAGCTTGGTCAACACAGCAGTAGTTATTTTTGTAGGTTCAGCTGTCTTACTGAATGATCAGAATATCGAGACAGCAACTGCTCTGGGTTTGATTGTCATGTTTACCCAGTTTTCTCAGCAATATTACCAACCCATTATCCAATTGGCAGCGAGCTGGGGAAGTTTGCAACTGGCCTTTACAGGTGCGGAACGTATCCAAGAAATGTTTGATGCAGAAGAAGAAATTCGTCCTCAAGATGCTCCAGTTTTCACAGAATTGCGAGAAGGTGTGGAGATTCGTAACGTGGACTTCTCCTACCTGCCAGGGAAACCGATTCTAAAAGATGTCAGCATTTCAGCTCCAAAAGGGAAAATGATTGCGGTTGTTGGTCCGACAGGGTCAGGAAAAACGACCATCATGAACTTAATCAATCGTTTTTATGATGTGGATGCAGGAAGTATCAGTATTGATGGTAGAGATATCCGTGAGTTTGATTTAGACAGTTTGCGAAGTAAGGTAGGAATTGTCCTACAGGATTCTGTTTTGTTCAGTGGAACTATTCGTGACAATATTCGCTTTGGGGTACCAGATGCTAGTCAGGAGATGGTCGAAGCAGCTGCTAAGGCTACGCATATCCATGAATATATCGAAAGTCTACCAGATAAGTACGATACTCTGATTAATGATGATCAGAGCGTATTCTCAACCGGTCAGAAGCAGTTGATTTCTATTGCTCGTACCTTGATGACGGATCCCCAGGTTTTAATCTTGGATGAGGCAACATCAAACGTGGATACTGTAACAGAGAGCAAGATTCAAAATGCCATGGAGGCAATTGTAGCAGGAAGAACTAGTTTTGTGATTGCCCATCGCTTGAAAACTATTCTCAATGCAGATCAGATTATTGTCCTTAAGGATGGTGAGGTTATCGAACAAGGAAATCACCATGAATTGCTCAAGCTTGGAGGCTTTTACTCCGAACTGTACCATAATCAATTTGTCTTTGAATAATACTCTTCGAAAATCTCTTCAAACCACGTCAGCGTCCCCTTGCCGTATATGTGTTACTGACTTCGTCAGTTCTATCCACAACCTCAAAACTGTGTTTTGAGCAACCTGCGGCTAGCTTCCTAGTTTGCTCTTTGATTTTCATTGAGTATAAGCAAAAAAGTTGTCCTAATTTTGGGCAACTTTTTCTGATAAAAAAATTTTATCACGGACTTAAAAAATACATATTAGACAGGAGTGGGCAAGGATGATAAGATAAGATTATCAATAGAAAAGGAAAGGAAATCAGTGATGGCAAGAACAGTTGTTGGAGTAGCGGCAAATCTATGTCCTGTGGACGCAGAAGGAAAAAATATTCATTCATCAGTCTCTTGTAAATTTGCTGAGAGTATTCGTCAGGTTGGCGGACTTCCTTTGGTCATTCCGGTTGGTGATGAGTCGGTGGTCCATGACTATGTAGAAATGATTGATAAGCTCATCTTGACTGGAGGACAAAATGTTCATCCTCAGTTTTATGGTGAGGAAAAAACAATTGATAGCGACGACTATAACCTAACTCGTGACGAGTTTGAGCTAGCTCTTTTACAAGAAGCCTTGCGTCAGAATAAACCAATTTTAGCCATTTGTCGTGGCGTTCAGCTTGTCAACGTTGCCTTTGGTGGGACACTCAATCAGGATATTGAAGGTCATTGGCAAGGTCTACCTTTTGGGACTTCACATTCTATTGAGACAGTGGATGGCAGTGTAGTATCTAAATTGTTTGGTAAAGAAAGTCAGGTTAATTCAGTGCATCGTCAGAGCATTAAAGATCTGGCACCCAATTTCCGTGTGACGGCTGTGGATCCACGTGATCAAACTGTTGAAGCAATCGAATCTATCGATGAACACCGTATTATTGGTCTCCAGTGGCATCCAGAATTCTTGGTCAATGAAGAAGATGGCAACTTAGAATTATTTGAGTATTTATTGAATGAACTATAACGACTAGAATCCTAGTCGTTTTATTATTCGTAGGGTTTGATGCCTCAAGTTTTTAAATTTTGTAAGATTCTATGCAAACGTTTGAATTGTGATAAAAATTGGAAATTTTTAGTATAAAAACTTGAAAAAATTGTTAGTAAGCGTTATGATAGAAAAGAAGAAATTTTGGAGGAATACTATGTCACATATTAAATTTGATTATTCAAAAGTATTAGACAAATTTGTTGCACCACATGAAGTGGAATACATGCAAGCACAAGTTACAGCAGCAGACGAATTGATCCGTAAAGGAACTGGTGCTGGTAGCGACTTCTTGGGTTG
>CAKPXD010000027.1 GCA_934201655.1 uncultured Streptococcus sp.
CAGCCATAGAAGTTGTGATGAAGGTTGGGTCACCTGAGTACAATTGGTCGTAAGCTTTTGTACGAGCAAATTTAACTGTACGAAGTTTCATAACGAAATCATCAACAAATTCTTGGATTTCTGATTCAGTAAATGTACCACGAGCAAGGTCACGTTCTGCGTAGATATCCAATACGATTGGCACACGACCTAGAGATGTAGCTGCACCATTGATAACGCGGCAAACAGCCATGAAGGCAATGTTTACCCATTGGATAGCTTCTTTAACGTTCATCGCTGGTTTACGAACATCAACTCCGTAAAGGTCACCTAAACGAACAACTTGTTGCAATGCTTGATATTGAAGGTTTACTTCTTCACGAAGACGGATTGTCTCTTCATCGATTTCTTCGATTGAGTTCCAATCGTTTACTTTTTCTTGCATCAAGTAGTCTGCACCGTAAAGAGCAAGACGTGCGTACACACCAATGATACGTCCACGTGAGTATGAGTCTGGAAGACCAGTTACAGTGTGAGCGTGACGAGCGCGACGAATGTTTGAAGTGTAAGCACGGAAGATACCATCGTTTACTGTTGTAACGTATTTAGTGAAAATTTCGTGAACAGCTGGATCTGGTTCGTATCCATTTTCCTTCAAAGTTGTTTCAGCCATACGGATACCACCTTTTGGCATAAAATTCAATTTGAAGAGTTCATCATTTTGGATACCGAAGATCAATTCGTTTTCTTTGTCGATAAATCCAGCTGGAATATCAGCAATAGAAGTTGGACGAGTATCCATTGGGAAACGAGTTTCTTCGTAGTGTGCTTTAGTTTCTTCTACGATTTTTTTGATGTGAAGTGAACGCTCTGTTGGTCCTGCAAGGAAGCTTTCATCTCCATCATAAGGTGTGTAGTTAGCTTGTACAAAGCGTGTTACACTTGCTTTTTCTTTCCAGTCAACACCTTTAAAGCCTTCCCAGGCTTTGTCAAAAATGTCCTGTGCTTCAACAACTGTCTTAACAACCATGTTAATGTCCTCTTTTATCTTTCTAGTAACAGTCATCTGTTACATTCATGTATTCAGTATAACACACAGTAAACGATTTCAACAAGTGAAATCACTATTTTTCAACACTTTCTTTTATAATACAGTTGTTATTTTCCCGTAAACTGTAGTATAGTTTTGAAAAAGAATTGACTATTTCCTATTTTTTCAGAAAAAAGGTATAATAAAGCTAGAAAATCTATCAAAGAAAGGACAGTCCATGCTCATATTTCCACTGATGAATGATTTATCTCGTAAAATCATCCATATTGACATGGATGCCTTTTTTGCTGCGGTAGAAATTCGAGACAATCCTGAGCTTAAAGGGAAACCCGTTGTTATTGGTAGCGACCCAAGGAAAACAGGTGGTCGGGGTGTTGTTTCAACCTGTAGTTATGAAGCCAGAGCATTCGGCATTCACTCAGCTATGAGTTCCAAAGAGGCTTATGAACGCTGTCCTCAAGCTATTTTTATTTCTGGGAACTACGAAAAATATACTACTGTTGGCCAACAGATTCGAGCTATTTTTAAACGATATACGGATAAAATTGAACCCATGAGTATCGACGAAGCTTATCTAGATGTAACTGAAAACAAGCTTGGTATCAAATCTGCTGTTAAAATTGCTCGTTTAATTCAGCAGGATATCTGGAATGAATTACAATTAACAGCTTCTGCTGGTGTATCATACAATAAATTTTTAGCTAAAATGGCAAGTGACTATCAAAAGCCTCGTGGTTTGACAGTCATTCTTCCTGATGAAGCTGAAGATTTTCTCAAACAAATGGATATCGCTAAATTCCACGGTGTGGGCAAGAAAACAGTTGAAAAACTCCATCAAATGGGTGTATATACGGGTACTGACCTTTTAGAGATTTCTGAAATCACTCTCATTGATCGTTTCGGAAGACTCGGCTTTGATCTATATCGTAAGGCTCGTGGTATAGATAACTCTCCCGTCAAATCCAATCGTATCCGTAAATCTATTGGTAAAGAAAAAACTTACAGTAAGATTCTAAGTCTAGATGAAGATATTAAAAAAGAGCTAACTCTTCTTTCGGAAAAAGTTGCTCTTAGTCTTCAAAAATATGAGAAAAGTGGTAAGATCGTCATTTTGAAAATCCGCTATGCTGACTTTTCTACTTTAACAAAACGAAAAACACTGGGTCAACAAACACAAGACTCTGAAGAAATTGCTCAAAGTATTATCCAACTTTACGAAACACTGAGTGATAAAGACAAGGGAGTCCGTTTATTAGGAGTCACTATGACAGGATTTTAAAAACCTTGAAGGAATCTTCCTTCAAGGTTTCTTTTCTTATACAAATAATCGAATGAAGCTATAAAGTAGCAATACACTACCAAGGACAATACGGTATTTACCAAATACTGTAAAGTCGTGTTTTTTGACATAGCTAGTCAAGAAACGAATGGCAACCATGCTGACTGCAAAAGCCACTACCATTGCTACCAAGAGCAAGAAGAATTGACCAAAACTCAAGACTTCTCCCGCTTTGATAAATTTAAAAATCTTCAAAGCACTGGCTCCAAACATAACTGGAATTCCTAGATAGAAGGTAAATTCTGTTACCACTGAACGACTAGTCCCATTCAACAAACCACCTACAATAGTTGCACCTGAACGGCTAGTCCCTGGTAGAAGGGCCAAGACTTGGAAAAGACCGATATACAATGCTGTTTTGTAAGGTAATTTGTCTAACTCAGTAACTGTTGGCTCAATCGCTTGCGCTTTGTTGCGTTTTTCAAGATAGATAAAGGCAACCCCATAAACAATCAACATGATGGCTACTGAAACCATATTATGGAAGTGAGTATCAAACCAATCATCAAACTTAAAGACTAGGAGAAGAGGTAGGGTCGCAACAAAAACTTTGGACCATAATTGCCAGGTTCTACGAACTTGAACTTTATCCTTACCTGGTTTGAAGGGATTAAGCTTGTTAAAGTAGATAACCATAACGGCTAAGATTGCACCCAGCTGAATGACTACGTTAAACATAGACATGAAGGCTTCATTTTGATCTTTATACTGGATAAACTCTTCTGCTAAAATCAAGTGACCAGTACTTGAAATCGGCAACCATTCCGTAATTCCTTCAACAATACCAAAAAAGATTGATTTTAAAATTTCAAAAAAATACATAGATTACTCCTTTTTCTATTATCCATTATATCATACTTTTAAAGGCCGTGTTGAGTTTTCTTTAGAAAGCACCAACACTTCCACCACCGCCACCGCCTGAGAAACCACCACCAGAGCTACCGCTTCCGGATGATACAGAAAAGGTACTTGCTGTATTTGCGACCGAGGTGTATAGATTGATTTGAGTAGCAGATGTGTGAAATTGTTTATCCCACCCACAAGATACATAAAGATTCATAGCAGCATTTTCAAGTTGAATATTGTGAAGTTTCATGATTTTATTTACCTTCTTAGCGTATCCATAGAGAGTTGCATAGACTAAAAGACGATTCCAAACAACAATACTCTCTAGTTCAGCCTTGTCGAGATGAGCAATATCCCGAAGCATATTTTCAAAACTTGTCCAGAGATAAACAACTTCTGCCCCTTCTTCATTTAAGACTCCATCACGAGAAGGTCCTCGAGTTACTAAATGAATTAAACCGCTCGCTAGTAAACCAATTAAACCTAAGGCAAGTAACGGAAGCGAGAAATAGCCATGTGTTCGAAAGCTATAGTAGAAAATGATAAGTCCGACAACACCTGTTACAGCCGAACAGGCTTTCATTTTTTTCACAAGATTATTTTCTTTTTTCGTTAAAGGTCGATAATAACTTGGAATTCGTAAAATTTTCACCTTGTCTCGAACACAACTTTGCATGCGTTCAAGTCGTCTCTCAAAGGAACGCTTGAGGTGCATGCCGAATTCTCGAATATGCTTCTCATCAGCTTCCTTAGCTCCATGGAACAAACCAGAAGAAACTTGATATTCAGGGAAAAGGTCTGAAAGAGCCAATTCTTTATTTGTAGAAAGAGTCATCCGCAGGCACTCCTTCTCAAAATTAGACAAACCTTTTTCACTGTTAATTTTTATCCAAGGCTCTTCTTCACCTTGAAAAATAGATAAATGCCCTCGATCGACTAAATCTAACAAGGTTGCTTGAATGAGTTGTTCAAAGGTGAACTTACCAAACTTCTGCTTATTTAGAGGGCTAACTTCCTCTAAGGATGTTGAATAGATTGCTTCTGCCAAAACCATTGGAGGTAGGTCCATTGGGGGTTCGTAGAGACGATGATTCTTTGGATATACCTTTTTAAGAGTCGTATGCTGACGAAATTCTCTATAATAGTAGATCGTTAGTAGTAAGAGAGCCATAAAGAAGATTGGAAAAATCCATTTTATCATGACCTTGGCGTGCACTTTATCGGCTTTTATTTCTATCTCAACTCTTTTGAAGTTACTTAAATCATCTTCATTCAACCCTTGACTTGGAGCACTTGAGAAAGCCTCTCTTGGCCAATAGGCGTGTAGTTCAACTTGACGTTTTTTAGGAAGATCCTTCATCTTCACCCAGTAGATATCATTGACTTTTTCGACACTTCCCTCATTTAGGAGTTGACCAGTATGGAAAAAGAGTTTCTCTGCCGGACTATCTGAAGTTACTCGAAATTCCAGATCTTTGATATCCCCTGAACTATCTGTCAATGGTTGCCAATTTAACTCAGCAATATCCTGATATAAGAAAAGAAGGTTTTTAAGTTGCCAAGTAACAGTCACACGAACAGTATCTCCTGCGTTTCCCGGATTAAAAATGGTGACCTTGTAGCCATCCTCTTCTTCCTTAGTATATGAAAGGACATCTTGAACAATCTGGCCATTTTTAGATACTAAGACAGTTGGTTCGTCATCAATTTCAAATCCCTTCGGCATTTTCCCTGCTTTTCCGAGTCCAATCAATTGACCATTAAAATCATCTTTAAAGTGGTAGGTGATTGTTTCTTTGAAAACCGCTGTATTATCTGCATGAATATTCAAATCACCCTTATAGGATAGAATATCGAAGTCTACTGCAAAAACTAGACGAGGCACAAATAGCAAACAGGTAAATACCAGAGCAAGAAGCCATCTCTTTTTCATTTTACATTCCCTTTCATGTTTTTTCACTATTATATCATTTTTTGGAAGTTAAGGTTTACTTGTATTGAAAATCTTACCATTTTTAGATACAATAGAGGGAGCCATTTTTAGACTAGAAATAGGAGAAAACATGAAAAAATTATGCTTATCTATCCTTGCTAGCTTAGCCCTTACTTTAGGACTAGTTAGCCAGGTCCAAGCCGATGAATATTTACGCATCGGAATGGAGGCAGCTTACGCACCATTTAACTGGACTCAAGATGACGACAGTAACGGCGCTGTCAAGATTGATGGAACAAACCAATATGCTAACGGTTACGATGTTCAAATTGCAAAAAAAATCGCTAAAGATCTGGGTAAAGAACCACTCATTGTAAAAACAAAATGGGAAGGACTTGTTCCAGCTCTGACTTCTGGAAAGATCGATATGATTATTGCAGGTATGAGCCCAACCGCTGAACGTAAGCAAGAAATTGCCTTCTCAAGCAGTTACTATACCAGTGAACCAGTACTTTTAGTCAAAAAAGATTCTGCCTATGCAAACGCCAAAACACTAGATGATTTTAAAGATGCAAAAATCACTTCTCAACAAGGGGTTTACCTTTACGACTTGATTTCTCAAATTCCAGGCGCTAAAAAAGAAACTGCCATGGGTGATTTCGCTCAAATGCGTCAAGCTCTTGAAGCTGGTGTCATTGACGCTTATGTTTCTGAACGACCAGAAGCCCTAACTGCTGAGTCAGCAAATGCAAAGTTCAAAATGATTCAGCCTGAACCTGGTTTTAAAACTGGGGAAGAAGATACCTCTATCGCTATCGGTCTTCGTAAGGATGACGAACGTATCAGCCAAATCAATGCTAGCATCGAAACCATCTCTAAAGATGAACAAGTTGCCCTAATGGATCGTATGATTAAAGAGCAACCTGTAGAAGCTACAACTACCGAAGAAAACAGCAGTAATTTCTTTAGCCAAGTTGCTAAAATTCTAACTGAAAACTGGCAACAACTATTGCGTGGTGCTGGAATCACACTTTTAATTTCAATTATCGGTACCATCGTTGGTCTCGTTATCGGTCTTGCTATCGGTGTTTTCCGTACTGCGCCTCAATCTGAAAATCAATTTATCTACGTCATTCAAAATATAGTTGGTTGGATTCTCAATATCTATATTGAAATTTTCCGTGGGACTCCTATGATCGTACAATCTATGGTTATCTACTATGGAACTGCCCAGGCTTTCGGAATCAACCTAGACCGTACTCTCGCTGCTATCTTTATCGTTTCTATCAATACAGGTGCCTACATGACCGAAATCGTTCGTGGTGGTATCCTAGCTGTTGACAAAGGACAATTTGAAGCAGCTACTGCACTTGGTATGACTCATAATCAAACCATGCGTAAGATTGTTTTACCTCAGGTAGTTCGAAATATCCTACCTGCTACTGGTAATGAGTTCGTCATCAACATCAAGGATACTTCTGTATTGAATGTTATCTCTGTTGTAGAACTTTACTTCTCAGGAAATACAGTAGCAACACAGACTTACCAGTACTTCCAAACCTTTACTATTATCGCAGTTATCTACTTTGTCCTCACCTTTACAGTAACACGTATCCTACGCTATATCGAAAAACGTATGGATATGGATACATACACTACAGGTGCTAACCAAATGCAAACGGAGGATTTGAAATAATGAATCAACCCATTCTTGAAATCAAACACCTCAAAAAATCCTATGGACAAAACGAGGTTCTAAAAGATATCTCTCTCACCATCCATAAAGGAGAAGTTATTTCTATTATCGGTAGTTCTGGTAGTGGTAAATCAACCTTCCTACGTTCAATCAACTTACTTGAAACACCAACTGAAGGTAAAATCCTTTATCACGGTGAAAATGTCCTCGAAAAAGGATATAACCTCACTCACTATCGAGAAAAACTAGGAATGGTCTTCCAGTCCTTCAACCTTTTTGAAAATCTAAACGTGCTTGAAAATACAATCGTTGCCCAAACAACTGTACTCAAACGTGATCGTTCAGAAGCAGAGAAAGTTGCTAAAGAGAACCTTGAAAAAGTTGGCATGGGAGAACGTTACTGGCAAGCCAAACCTAAACAACTTTCTGGTGGGCAAAAGCAGCGTGTCGCTATTGCTCGTGCACTTTCCATGAATCCTGATGCCATTCTCTTTGATGAGCCTACATCAGCCCTTGACCCTGAAATGGTTGGTGAGGTTCTCAAAATCATGCAAGATTTAGCTCAAGAAGGCTTGACCATGATAGTTGTAACTCACGAAATGGAGTTCGCCCGCGATGTTTCAAATCGTGTCATCTTTATGGATAAAGGTGTCATTGCAGAAGAAGGCAAACCAGAAGACCTATTTACAAATCCAAAAGAAGAACGTACAAGAGAATTTTTACAACGCTATCTTCGATAAGAGAAAAGACTGCCATTGCAGTCTTTTTTTTATATTCCAAAAAATTAAAAGGCAGATTCTTTTCGAACCTGCCTATATCCAAAGACTAATCTTCAAATTTTTCATGATTTTTATTGTAGAAATCAATTAAGCCGAGGGCTGTTTCAAAGGAAATGTTTTTAACTTTCGCACGTCCTTGAGCCAAAGCAATGATAGACATCTCACGCGCATTCGTTTCCTTAGAAATACGATACCCTGTGATTTTCTTATCACGAACCCAGCTAACAACTGCTTCTACTTTTTCAAAGTTAGACTTAGCCATGTTATTCTCCTATTTTTTTCTTTACGCAACTTCATTCTATATGTTTTTATAATATTTGTCAATTAAAACACATATATTAATCAAGTTATCGCGTTAAGATTATAATTATTTAGCTTTCAAAGCTGATAATATATGGGTTCGAATATCTTCAACTCCATTAGGATTTGCTGGCAAGAATATTGTATTATTTCCTTGTTTATCTGCAAAATTATTCAATGTATCCAAATACTGATTGGTTAATAGGATTGACATAATTTGTTCTTCAGTTAATTCGACATTGGCTCCTTTTAACTCTTTAATAGAATCAGCAAGTCCATCAACAATTGCTTTCCGCTGCTCTGCGATCCCCACACCATGGAGGCGATCTTTTTCTGCCTCAGCTTCTGCCGCTGTAACGATCTTAATTTTATCTGCTTCAGCCAATTCTTGAGCTGCCACTCTCTTACGTTGGGCAGCATTAATTTCGTTCATTGATTGTTTGACTTCTGCATCCGGCTCAACTTTGGTAATGAGCGTCTTAACGATAATATACCCATACGTTGACATTTCTTCCGCTACTTGCTTTTGAACTTCTAATGCAATTTCATCTTTTTTCTCAAACAATTCATCCAAAGTTAACTTAGGAACAGATGAGCGCAATGCATCTTCAATATAAGATTTGATTTGAGCTTCAGGTCTCATCAATTTATAGTAAGCGTCTGTAACGTTTAACTCATTTACACGATACTGAGTTGCGACATTCATAGTCACAAAAACGTTATCTTGGGTTTTGGTTTCAACCACGATCTCACTTTGTAAAAGGCGTAGCTGCACACGAGCTGCAATTTTGTCAATGCCAAATGGTGCCCGTAGATGAATACCACTATTACTTAACTTTTGATACTTACCAAATCGTTCGATAATTGCAACAGACTGTTGACGAACGACATAAACAGAGCTCACTAACATAGCTCCTACAATAAGCATTAGAATCACTAGAACAAGTAAAACTTGTAAAACCATGGGAATCTCCCCCTTTCTTCACTTACATTATAGCACTCGTATATAGGTTAGGCAAATGATATGATAAAAATTTTATAGGATATTAAACAAGCATATTATATAGAGTTTCATTCCCATTCAAGTTAATATAAGACGGATCAAATTTCTCCATTCGGTGAATCAAGCCCGCATAATCATGCTTGTTAGCAAGAGCAATCCCGATTAAGACTGGTCCTGTTCCCTTGCTAGCACGTTTAATATACTCAAAACGTGTGATGTCGTCATTCGGTCCTAAAATATCATTTACAAATTCGCGAAGTGCACCTGGACGTTGTGGGAAGTTAACCACAAAGTAATGCTTGATGCCATCATAAATCAAGGCACGCTCTTCCATCTCTGGCATACGGTTGATATCGTTATTTCCTCCAGAGATGATACAACAAATAGTCTTCCCTTTAATATAATCTGACAGTACTTCCAAGGCCGCCACACTAGCAGCACCTGCAGGCTCAGCTACAATCCCCTGTTTAGAGTAAAGATCTATTAAGGTCTCAGAGATTAAACCTTCATCCACTCCGATAAGCGTTTCAACATTTTTACGGGTTGCTTCATAGGTCAATTGTCCAACCTTCTGCACAGCAATCCCGTCTGCAAACTTATCAATTTCTTTGAGTTTAACCGGACCTCCAGCCTCAAATGCTGCCTTCATGGAACGAGCTCCGTTGGCTTCTACACCCAGAACTTCAATAGCCGGATTCGTTTCCTTTATGTAAGTAGAAACTCCTGCAATGAGTCCTCCACCTCCTACAGGCACCAAGACAGTATCAAAATCAATGGATTCTTTTCGCGCTTCTTCTAAAATTTCGTAAGCTACAGTCCCTTGACCTGCTTGAACATTCAGATCATCAAAGGGATCAATAAAAGTACGATTTTCAGCAACAGTATAGTCTTGAGCCGCCTTAGCCGAAGCATCAAAGGTATCACCAACTAATTTGATGGTTACAAAATCTCCACCAAAGAAACGAACTTGCCCAATCTTCTGTTGAGGTGTTGTAATGGGCATAAAAATAGTTGCAGGAATTTTCATCTCATTACAAGTGTAAGCAACACCTTGGGCATGATTTCCCGCTGATGCACAAACTACTCCACGTTCACGTTCTTCCTTAGTCAGTTGTGAAATAGCATAATATGCTCCACGAATCTTAAAAGAACGCACTCTTTGGGCATTTTCCTTTTTGAGATAAATTTTTGCACCGTATTTTTCTGATAAATAATGATCGTAGTCAAGTGGTGTATTGGCTACGACACCACTCAGAACCTTGTGGGCCTTCACCACATCTTTTGCACTAAGCATAATCTTCTCCTTGATTCTTTTTCAAGATAAAAAGCGGGTTAGGTACCCCCCAACTCGCCTTCTATTTTTATTCTCAAAAATTAGTTGTAGATTTTGAATGCGTCATCGTCGTTTTTACCAACAAATGGCATTGCTTTACGCAACTCTGCACCAACCTTTTCAATTTCAAGGTTAGCTGCTTGTTCACGGTAAGCAGTTAATTTTGGACGTCCAGCTTTGTAGTCGTTGACAAAGTCGTTGGCAAATGTACCATTTTGGATATCAGCAAGAACAGCTTTCATGTTTTCCTTCACTTGTTCAGTGATGACACGTGGACCTGAAACGTAGTCACCGTATTCGGCTGTGTTAGAAATTGATTGACGCATTTTCTTGAATCCACCCTCGTAGATCAAGTCAACGATGAGTTTCATTTCGTGAAGCACTTCAAAGTAAGCCAATTCTGGAGCATATCCAGCTTCGGTCAAGACTTCAAAACCAGCTTCGATAAGGGCAGTCAAACCACCACAGAGAACGGCTTGTTCACCAAACAAATCTTCTTCGGTTTCTTCTTTGTAAGTTGTTTCAAGAAGGCCTACGCGTGCTGCACCAACACCTTTACACCAATCCATGGCGATGTTTTTAGCATTTCCTGTTGCATCTTGATAGACAGCGTAAAGCGCTGGAACACCAAAGCCTTCTTCGTAAGTACGACGTACCAAGTGACCTGGTCCTTTAGGAGCACACATGAAGACATCTACATCTGCAGGAACTTTGATGAATTCGAAGTGGATGTTAAAACCATGCGCAAATCCAACTGCATTCCCAGCTTCCAAGTTTGGAGCAATTTCTGCTTCGTACAATTCTTGTTGGATTTCGTCTGGTGCCAAAATCATGATGACATCAGCCAATTTAGTTGCTTCTGCTACTGTGTAAGTATCAAAACCATCTTCTTTAGCTTTATCAAATGATTTACCTGGACGAACACCGATGATCACATCGTGACCTGAATCACGCAAGTTTTGAGCGTGAGCATGACCTTGTGAACCATAACCGATAACAGCGATTTTTTTACCATCAAGTGCTGCTACTTTTACATCTTTTTCGTATTCCATTTGAACTGCCATAGTTTTTCTCTCTTTTCTATATTTATTGCCTGATAGGCTAGTTTAACAAATTTAAGTTATTTTTTACTCAATGAAAATCAAAGAGCAAATTAGGAAGCTAGGCGCAGGCTGTACTTGAGTACGGCAAGGCAAAGCTGACGTGATTTGAAGAGATTTTCGAAGAGTATTAATCGCGGGTAAATCCAGTTGCACCCGTCCGAGCGATATTCTTGATACCGTATGGTCGAATAACCCGAATCAAAGCTTCACTCTTTTCCGCATTCCCAGTCATCTGAACAGTAATGGAGCTCGGAGCCACATCAACAACAGTTGCACGGAAAGGCTGGATAATAGCTAAAATTTCTGCTCGCTTCTCTGCAGGCGCTGAGACCTTGATCAGAATCACTTCGCGCTCCAAGTGTGGTTTATCTGTGATATCACGGACACGAATAACGTCGACCTGACGGTTGAGTTGTTTGATGATTTGCTCAACCTCATCATTCGATGCAACATCAATGATAATGGTAATCCGTGACACATTAGGATTTTCTGTTGCACCTACCGAGATACTCTCAATATTGACTTGGCGTCTAGACAAGACACCGGTAAAGCGATTGAGAACTCCTGACCGGTTTTGAAGTTTGGCTGTTAACATTCTACGCATTAAACTTCACCCCCAACATCTCATGATTACTCTTACCAGCT
>CAKPXD010000028.1 GCA_934201655.1 uncultured Streptococcus sp.
TCACACCGCCTGTGAACTCAGGAACTTCATGCATAGCTGGTTCTTCTCCATTCACACCACCTATGAACTCTGGAACTTCGTGTACAGCCGGTTCTGTCTTGGCGCTCTCAGCATCTGCCTTAGTCAATTGAATGCGGTATTCCTTAATATGTTTACCACTTTCTGAAACAAGATGAATCAAGACTGGAAGTTTATCATCACCACTATCAACAATAGTTGCTGCTACATTTTCGCCAGCTTCAACTGTTACTTGAGGACGATTTCCACTGTAGGTTACTTGGTAATCCACACGATCTTCAGAGAAGTCAGCAATCTCTTTACCATCCACAAGAAGTTTTGCAGCTGTACTATCCTTAGGTTCCTCACTTGGAGCAATGAAGGCCATTTCTGTAATAGCTACACCCTTGGTATCAGCTTTTCTATCCATGCGCCATCTCATAGCCTTAGCTTTAACTGGGGCAAAGGTTACATGGATATCAGTACCTGCTTGAATCTCTTGATCCGCACGGTATTCAACCTTCTCCCAGTTAGAAGGAGTGTTGAATGGATGTTCTGGATCGTATGGTTGGTAGTTAGAGTAGTATTCTGGTGAGTCAAATTCTGGTCCCACATAGCGCTCTAAGACTAGTTTAGAAGGTGCATCTGTACCACCATCTGAGAAGAATCGAATGCTTCCTTCAGCAACTGTACGTTCAACAATCTTGCCAGCTTCTCTAAAGATAACCCCTACTGAAACTTCTGGATTATCAGATGGAGTTGGAGACCAGTTGGTCCAACGACGGGTTTCATCATCAGAACCATCGTTAACATAGTCCACACGGTCATGAGAATTTGGATCAATATCATTGGTTGCAGAAGCAAATGAACGGTTGCTATCGTCATCGAAATCAGGGTTGTCTGATAGGTTTTCACCGAGTTTATCAGTCACACGTACTGCTACTTCAGCAGTTAAATCAGTACCTAAAACGCGACCACGAACTGTAAATTCACCTGCATTCGCTAGATTTTCAGCTGGAACTTCATCCCATTCAACTGCCAAGTCTTTGACTTCATAGCCATCTTTACCTGTGAAGTAAACAGCGACTTTCGCAGGTAACTCAAGAGTATGCCCCTTAGCAACCAAGCGTGATGATTTCACAGCAACAACAGGTTTACTTGCTAGCAAGTCTTTATCATTTGTAAAGTGGAGACGGTATTCACCTAGAATATCTCCGTTTTCAGCCTTAACGACAACACGAACTGGATCCCCTTCACGAACGCTTGGAATCACTGTAGCAATACCATTATCTGATACACTTGCTGTTACAGTTGGTGCTTGGTCTTCTTTAGCTTCTAGATAATAGTCAGTCAAGCCAGGGTTAAAGTTTGGCAAATCTTTTCCATCTACTTGGATTTGAGCTTGAGCTTTCTTAGCTGCAGCTACTTGTTTAGAGAAGATTTGAATTTCTGTAATGGAAGTACCCCATTTACCATCTGGTCTAACCATACGGATACGAACCGCATAGGTATTGACTTTTTCAAAGCTAAAGTGAGTCATTTCCCCAGCTCTCACTTGACCTGGAGCTTTAAGATTTGTCACTTGTTTCCAGTTATTGTCATCGTTAAAGACGTGGTCTTCACTAGCTACAAAGCTTGGGTTCTTAGGAACTGTTGGAACATCTTTTCCTACATAGTATTCGATGACATAAGACTTAGGTGCACCAACACCGTGATCTTCGTGGAAGGCAACATTGAGATTGTCAACTGAACGTTTAGACAGGATACCAGAATCACCAAATAGGATTCCGACCGATGCTTCACTTGTACGTTTCCAGTTTGTCCAGCGGTTTGCCGGTTGATCATTAAATGAGATTAGTTTGTCATTGACATTGGCTACTGAGTCACTTGGATTTGAGTCTGATGCAAAGGCAAGTGGTAACTCTGAACCTGTCCACTGGTCAGAAATGTTAGCACCAGTTTCTGTCTGAGCAGAAACACGCACATGAAGTTTCGTTGGTAACTGGGTACCTTCCACATGTCCTGTAACGGTAAAGCTACCTTCAGTTGCATATTGGCTTGGGTCAATAGCATCCCAAGTCACTTTAGCTGAAGATACTTGGCCGTTTGAGTGGTAAGTACGAACACTTTCTGGTAATTGAGGAGCTTCTGAAACTGGAGTTGTTGTAGTCACTTCTTCGACTGCAATGATACCTTCTACAGAAACTTTAGCATGAGCTTTGTTTTCAATTCCTTCTACTTTACCTAGAACATCAAAGCTGTGGTATTTAGCAAGGTCTTCCTTAGCAACTGCTTGCCAAGTTACCTTGTGAACTTTTGGAAATCCTTTATCGTACTCTACCGTTACTGTATCAGGTAGACTTGGTTCTTGGTTCAAACCTGTCACGACACTTACTGGACGAATGGCCTGGACAACTTTATTTTCAGTATTTGCCTGAATGTTCAAGTCAATCTGACCTTCAGCTCCTTCAAATTGAGCTTTCAAAGTTACTTGACCAGGTTTATGCAATTCAAGCATACCTTTACGAACAGCTACGTCTCCTTCACCTGATGTTGAGAAGGTTACCTTGTCAGCTTTTAATACGGCCTGAGTTTCATCTTGATAATGAGCCAAGACTTTGATACCAACTGTTTGGTCTTCTTTCAGTGCGTCTGCATTTTCAACTTCTAGGCTTAAACGTTCAATCTGAGGAGCTTCTTGTAAGAATTGGATAGCATAAGTCTGAAGTGCTCCACCATCATTTGGTTGAACATAAATACTAGCACGCATACCATTTGCTTCGTTAGCTTGAATAACAGTAACTTGCGCATTTTCAGCTAAAGCTTTGACTTCAGGCAAAGTAGCTCCATAGGCAAGTTTATGGTATAGGACCGGTTGATCAGTTGAGAGCCCTTCTACAGGCTGGTCTGCAACAGTTACAGTCGGTACTACTGGAGAAGCTGCTTGACCTTCGGCAACTACGAATGTAGCAGCGATTTCATCATCACCTGAAATTCCTTTAACTTGGATACGAGAGCCTGGGATAGCCAATTTAGCTTGATCTTCTGCTGCAACTTCCCACTTATCAACATCATAACTTCCCACAGTACCATCCGACAATACATAGGTAACAGATGGGTCAACCGTACTTAGATCTGTAGTTGGTGCAATTCTCTTAACTACCGGTAATTCTGTTTCGAGGGCCAAGACTTCAACACGCGCTTCTACATCACGACCGTCTGCCACACCTTTAACAGTAAAGATACCAGGTTGGTTGACATTAACTGCTGACCATTCTACTGGAAGTTTTGCACGGCTACCATCACTATAAATAAATGCTACTTTTGAAGGCATTTTCGCTTCTTGACCAATAACTGTACGTACTTTAGGCACTTCTGTTCCTAAAACTGTTTTTTCTGCTTGGTCTTTTTTACCTGTGAAGATCGTTGTTTGACCAGATTTCAAGAAATCAGAGTGGGCAGTCAAGGTGAATTTACCGGCTTGCTCCGTTGATTTGACAATCACAACACCCTTACCATTAAAGGCTTTGCGAATCCATGAACCATCTGCTTGTTCTTTGTAACGTTCACGGCTAGCTTGTTCCCCGTTGTCCACACCGACAATCTGACCTTGTCCATGTAACTGGAAGCGAACAAGGTTATTGGCAGTTGGAACTACGTTACCTTTGCTATCAACAATTTCGTAGTAGATATAAGTGAGGTCTTTTCCGTCAGCTGCAATAGCATTTTCTTCTTTGACCAAACGAACTCCTGCAGGTTCTCCAGCGGTCACAATCTTATCACGAGCAACGATATTACCAGCTTCGTCACGAGCTACTGCTTCTAAAGTACCAGCTTCAAAAGCAACCTTCCATTCAAGGTAAAGTTCATTAGGTTTAGCACCCTCTTGGTAAGTACGTCCATCACTTGTTTGTTTTTTAGTAAATGTCTTCTTGCCTAGAGTATTACCATTCAAGAATAGTTCTACACTTGCCGCATTAGAATAGGCACGGACTGGAATATTACCATCTGCATCCGCTACATTCTCTTTTAGGGTAGGATTTTCCCAGTTCCAGTGAGGAAGCAAGTGAACCATTGGTTTCTTCTCAGCAGGAACCCATTGGCTTTGATACAAGAAGTAGTCATGTTTTGGAATACCAGCTGTATCTACGATACCAAAGTAAGAACTCTTAACTGGAGTTTGGTTTTGGTTGTGCCATGGAGTCGGTTCACCGATATAGTCCGTACCTGTCCAGATGAACTGACCTGCATAACCCGCATTATCACGGTCAAAAGTCCAAGATGCTGTAGCTGTTTTACCCCAACCAACACGGTCATTACCGTAGTCTGATTGCTCGTAATGACGGTAAGCCTGATTGCTGTGGACCAATTCACGTTCTGGACGGAAATAACTTCCACGTGTACGAGTAGCTGAGGAAGTTTCAGATCCGTAAATCAACCAATTTGGATGTTTCGCACGAAGTTTCTTGTAGTTGTCTTCTGAGTAGTTAAAACCAACGGCATCAAGTTCATTGGCAATCTTTTCATGGTCACCACTACCATCACCAAAACGGAACTTATCTGCTCCCATAGTGACATAGCGTGTCTTATCAACAGCCTTAATAACTTGAACCAAACGTTTAACAGTTGCTAGAGAACGAGGTTTCCCATCTGCTTCACCGATTTCATTACCGATAGACCACATAACAATAGCAGGGTTGTTCTTTCCTCGTTCAACCATGGTACGAAGGTCAAAATCAGACCATTTTTCACCTTTCTTAGCGTCTGGGTGAGTAGCATCTTTGTCAAAGAAGCGACCGTAGTCATACTGTTTCTTACCACCATACCAAGTATCGAAAGCTTCTTCTTGGACCAACAAACCAAGCTCAGCAGCGATTTGTAAAGTTTGCTCACTAGCTGGGTTGTGGGTTGTACGGATAGAGTTCACACCCATATCCTTCATTTGTTTAAGACGACGATATTCTGCCTTATAGTTTTCTTCAGCTCCAAGAGCTCCATGGTCATGGTGAAGAGAAACCCCATGGAATTTAATGCGTTCACCATTCAAAGAGAAGCCTTCATTTGGTGTCCAGTTATAGTAACGGTAACCAAACAAATCTTTTTTAGCATCGACCAATTGACCATCACGATAGACACGTGTCACCAATTCGTAAAGGGCAGGCTTGTCGCTATTAACTGTCCAAAGTTTTGGTTTGTCAACTTGTAAAATAGCATTCAAGCTGGTTGATTGATTAGCTTTCAAGACTTGACTAGCGGTACGAACTAGATCAGTTACAGCTTGACCATTACGTTCAATGATTTGATACTCAGCAAGAATTTCATGATCTTTATCATCAGTATTGACAATCTTACTTGTTACATGAGTATCAACCTTGCCATTCTGCTGTTTTTCAAGGTCTGGTGTTAAGATAGTTGTTCCATTTTTCTCAGTATGAACCTTATCTGTGACTTGAAGGGTAACATCACGGTAAATCCCGCTTCCTGAGTACCAACGGCTACTTGGTTGTTTGTTGATAGCATGCACTGCTACGACATTCTCGCGACCGTCTTTATGGAGATAGTCAGTGATGTCATATGAGAATTGGTTGTAACCATTTGGATAGTGACCAACTAGCTGACCATTTACATAAACTTGAGAATCCATGTAAACCCCATCAAACGTGATGCGTACATTTTTATTGAGGTCTTCTTCATCGAGTTTAAAGGTCTTACGATACCAAGCATCACCACCATTGAGTTGCCCACCTTCGTTTTGGGCAGGTGAGTCATGGTCAAAGTCATTGTAGATACTCCAGTCATGAGGAAGGTCTAATTTCTTCCAACTAGAAATATCGGCATCTGGCTTGACTGCATCTTTAGCATTGGCATTGAGCTTGAAATGCCAGTTTTGGTTGAATTCTACTTTTCTATCCTCAATCAACTGTTTTACCTCATCATTAGTTGCAGGTTTGAGCTCTGGTTTTTCTGTTTGAGCAGATTGATCCTGAGTCACAGCTGGAGCTTGCTTTTCTACATCAGAGGTTTCTTTTTTCTCAGGAGTAGTCTCAGTAGTTGGGGCTTCCACTTTTTTCTCTACTTCATGCTTAGTTTCTACTGCTTCACTGTTAACAGTTTCTGTTGTTACAGGTTTTTCAGAAGCTTTTGAATCTACAGCTTCCTCTTTAGGAGTTTCTTTCTCCACTTTTTCTGTAGCAACAGCGACTGGTGTCTCATCTGCAGATACAGAATTTACACCTGCTAGATTTGCTCCAAATAAAACAGAGCAAGTCCCGATAAGTACCGAGCACGTTCCGACCGTAAATTTACGGATGCTATAGATACTTTTGCGATTCCAATAATCTTTTCCCATAGGGTTCTCCTTGTTAAGTAACCGCTTCCATTTTTGTTGAAAGCGCTATACTTTTTTTGTAATTATTACTTCTATTTTATAAAATAATATAGGAAACTTCAATACTATGACTGTAAAAATCATACTTTTGATTGTTTTTTCTATATTTTGTAGAAAACTATAAAAATCTGAATGTACATTTAGTGAAATTCACCAAAAAACTGTCCTACTAGAGGACAGCTTCTTGTTTTTTTTTGCATCTAAAATCACATAATCCCTTCATTTTTTGTAACTAGATATTTGTTGCAGTTGATTACTTTATTTCGAAACAGTAACTACAAATCCATCTGGCAAGATGACTTGCTGACCATCTTCAAACTGGCAATGACTAGCCAAGTCAACAGAATCTCTGTTTAAGGCAAAATCCTCTTTAGACTGATTAAAGATGGCTTGAACTTCTTTCCCTTGGTAGTTCCATTTCAAAGATAGGACATCTGGTTTCACTTCTTCCAAGCGATAATTACCATGCTGAATAATGCTTGCAACTTCCTTACGGACTTGGATTAATTTCTTCATGAAATTCAGCATGTCATTGTCTTCAAAAACACGGTCCCAAGGCATGACACGACGGCAATCAGGGTCTGGTCCACCAATTAGGGCCAACTCTGTTCCGTAATAGATACAAGGGGTCCCTTTTTGAAGATAGAGGAAAGTTAGGGCAGCCTTGACATGCTGGATATTTCCTTTGGCAGTTGTAAGGATACGCTCTGTATCGTGAGAATCTAAAAGGTTAAACATCACCTCTGAGATTTGTTGCTTGTAGTACATCGACTGGCTATTGATTTCTGAAATAAACTGCTCTGTCTTTTTACGCTGACGCAAGAAATAATCCTTGATACTTTCAGAGAGCGGGTAATTCATGACCGCATGGAACTCGTCCCCTTGTAGCCAAGGCTGAGAAGTATGCCAGATTTCACCTAAAATATACAAATCAGGCTTTTTAGCGAGAACTGCCTTTCTAAAATCTTTCCAGAACTGATGGTCAATTTCATTGGCAACGTCCAAACGCCAAGCATCGATATCAAAATTCTCAATCCAGTAGGTCGCAACACTTAAAAGATAGTCCCTAACCTCCGGATTAGCTGTATTCAACTTAGGCATATAGCTAGCAAAGGCAAAGGTATGATAAGGGAGTTGTCTTGGATTCTGAAGTTTATCCTCAGTAATTGGGAATTCTTGAATATGGAACCAATCTTTATATGGTGACTTTTCTCCGTTCTTTAGAACATCCTGCCATTGGGCAGACTGGTAGCCGATATGATTGAAAACAGCATCTAGCATAATCTTGATGCCCCGTTTGTGGGCTTCCTCGACTAGATTAGCAAAAACTTCCTTATCCCCAAAGTGACGGTCGATTTCAAAATAATCCGTCGTATCATACTTGTGATTGGTCGTTGCTTCAAAAATCGGGCATAGGTAAAGTCCAGTGATTCCCAAATCTTTAAGATAGTCTAAGTGGTCAATAATCCCTTGTAAATCTCCACCAAAAAAATCATCAATATTAGGTGCAATGGTAGCATCCCACTCTCGAGCTCCATCTGGAGTCAGATTAGGATTTCCATTTGCAAATCGTTCTGGGAAAATCTGATACCAAACGGTATTTGAAACCCAGCTAGGTACCTGACATCCATCGATTTCGTGAATATAAGGAAGCTTAAAGCCATTTCCTTCCGCATCCAAGTTTTCTTGAGTATGTTCTACACAACCCTTATCACCGTAAAAAATACCCTGACCTTCCTCATCAAGGAGCTCAAAGAGATACTGAATCCGTGCAAAATCAACCGATACCGTAACCTGCCAATAGTCAAATAGAGCATCTGAGGTTACTTTGGTCATTTCTTTCTTAGCTTCATACTTATCTTCAATGAAAATAAAGGGATCTCCATAGTGCAAAATAACCTGCTGTACATCATTTTTCTTGGTTCTAATTCGGATATGTAGCTGACCTTCTTTGTAAAGATAAGCATACTCTGATTCTGGTCTATGATAAATGGCTGTTAATTCCATATTTTGTCTCCTAAATAATCATCATCAACAAAAACGCAAACGTTTTCATAACTAACAGAACTAGTATACTATTTTAAGACTTAAATTGCAATACTTTAATAAAGTCGACAATTAAACACCCCAAAAGTTAAGCTTTTAATGTAACTTTCGAGGTGTGACTAAGATTTTACTTATAATTAAAGGTTTCCCCAGCCAACTTATCTGCTAACTTGGGAAAGAGGGTATAAAACTTAAGGGCTAGATTCAGTAAGAGCGGAAGATTGATTTCACGTTTGTTTTTGCCTATGGTCTTAACAATCTTTTGCGCGACAGCATCTGGTTCCAATAGAAAACGGTCGACCGATTTGAGGTAGGTCCCATCTGGGTCTGCCTGGTCAAAAAATCCTGTACGGATAGGTCCTGGATTAACAGTTGTCACATAGACACCATAGGGCATGAGCTCAAGGCGAAGAGCATTTGAAAAACCAATGGCCGCAAACTTGGTCGCAGAGTAAAGGCTAGACTTGCCAGTTGCTATCAAACCTGCCATGCTAACGATATTGATGATATGGCCTTTTCGAATCTCCTTCATACGAGAAGCAACCAAACGAGACAGATTCATGAGAGCAAAGGTGTTAACCTCAAACATTTGATGAATATCTTGATTAGAAATCTTGTCAAAATCTTCAAAAATCCCGTAGCCAGCGTTGTTAATCAAGACATCAATCTTACCATAACGCTGATAGAGTTCAGCAACTAGTTCTTCTAAGGCTTGAGCATCGGTAATATCAATTTCAATCAATTCTGCCTGAGGATGATTTCCGTATAGTTGAGCCAATTTATCCTTATTTCTACCGAACAAAATGAGTTGATCATTGGGCAAGAGTTTGACCATTTCTTGGGCTAGCCCCCCGCTAGCACCTGTAATGAGAATAGTAGACATACTTTTTCTTTCTCGAGATTCTAGATTTCAACTTCTTCCAAGTCTTTAACCACATGGACATTTTCAAAAATCGTTGTAGCATCTTTCTTAAGCTGGCTGATATCTTTTGAAAGAAAACGTGCGCTGATATGGTTGAGCAAGAGTCGTTTGGCTCCCGCTTCTACTGCAACTTGAGCAGCCTGCATATTGGTTGAGTGGCCATGATTGCGGGCAATTTTCTCATCACCTTTACCATAAGTGGACTCATGGACAAGGACATCTGCATTGACAGCCAGACGCACACTGGCATTAGTTTTTCGAGTATCACCCAAGATAGTGATAATCTTACCTGGACGTGGCGCTGAGATATAGTCTGCTGCCTTAATCTCGGTGCCGTCTTCTAGGATGACATCCTGACCGTTTTTGATTTTTCCAAAGAGTGGTCCAAATGGTACGCCGGCAGCCTTTAATTTTTCAGCATCCAGAGTGCCTTCTAGATCCTTTTGCATGACACGGTAACCCACACAGAAAATAGTGTGATCCAATTCTTCCGCATAAACTGTAAATTTATCGGTTTCAAGAATTTTCCCTAGAGAATCTTGGTTGAACTCATGGAAATGAATCTTATAAGGCAGGCGTGAACCTGACACTCGTAGACTGGTCAAGACAAAAGATTTGATGCCTTGGGGACCATAGATTTCTAAATCTGTCTGCTCTTCATTGGCTTGAAAGGCACGGCTAGAAAGAAAACCAGGCAAACCAAAAATATGATCTCCATGTAAGTGGGTAATAAAGATTTTGCTGATCTTTCGTGGTCGAATCGTGGTTTCCAGAATGCGATTTTGCGTCCCTTCTCCACAGTCAAAGAGCCAGACTTCGTTAATCTCGTCCAAGAGTTTCAGGGCGAGACTTGAAACGTTGCGGGCTTTAGAGGGCTGACCAGCCCCCGTTCCTAAAAATTGAATATCCATTCGATACTTTCTAATTAATCAATATATAACATAGCAGTGCGATTTTCTGAGCGATAATAAAACTTGCCAGAAAAAGCTCTAGCTTCTTGCAGTAAATCCTCTTGGCTATAACCTTTGAGACGCTTACGACCATCTGCCAAACTTTCCAGATCTGTCAAGGCTGTGAGATTTTCCACGTTAACAACATCCTCCTCTCCAATCGCCTTCATGTAAATCTTTCCAGACTCCTCAAAGACCAACTGATGAGGGAAAATTTGCGCAATCTCAAAAAGCAAGTCATTCGAGATTTCCTCTTCATTTTCAGAGAAAATCCTTCCCAGTCCTTCACTCTCATAGCAAAATCCAAAAGATTTGCCAGATAAATTAAGGCGAATGAAAGGCTTATTTTCAAAGGTGAAACTTGGCTCAGCATTGTAGAGATTCAGTTCATGACTGAGTTCTGAAAAATAATCCGTCGCAGCTTCAGGACTCTTTTTCTGGTAGAGCTCGGCAAAGTAGGCATTCACTACGCTGGGTGGAGGTGTAATGAGAGCTAGTTGTTCCTCTTCAGACCTACCAGCTAAAAGTTGGTCCAGATAGACCTTGTCTAGACTCGTATATCCACCATACTTGAGGGCTAACGTTTTGATATCAGTCATAAAATTCCTCTAATCTCCATTTGTTTCTCTCTGCAATGTAGCCAGTGATGACCTCACAGTCATCTTGGTAGTCCCGTTCTTCTAGAATCGCAACACTTTCCAAATCATGAATCTTGTATGATTTAGAAAAAGGTACGCGCAGGGTAAATGCTTCAAAAATTTCCTTAATCTTATCCAGCAATAAAGCCTGCAACTGTTCGCGACTATCCTTAGATTTAGCAGAAATCAATGCATATGGCGTTTGAGTAGGCGTAAAGTCCTCCACCAAATCCGCTTTATTATAAAGGGTTAAGCGAGGAATATCCTCCATGTCCAAGTCTTTCATGATGGAGAGAACCGTTTTTTCATGTTCCTCATGGTAGGGATTGCTGGCATCGATGACATGGACCAGGAGATCTACATGCTTGCTTTCTTCTAGGGTTGATTTAAAACTTGACACCAACTCTGTCGGTAGGTCTTGGATAAATCCAACGGTATCAGTCAAGGTAACCTGTAGATTGCCCCCCAGATGGATGCTTTTAGTTGTTGCATCTAGAGTTGCAAATAGCTCATCCGCTTCATACTGGGTCTTGCTAGTCAAGGTGTTCATGATAGTTGACTTACCAGCATTGGTATAGCCAATCAATCCAATCTTAAAGGTACTTGACTCCAAACGTTTTTCTCGAACTGTCGCTCGGTTTTTCTCAACCACCTTGAGTTGACGTTCGATATCTGTAATCTGGTTGCGAACGCTACGACGGTTAAGCTCCAGCTGACTTTCACCTGGACCGCGGGAACCAATTCCCCCAGCCTGACGGCTGAGCATAATCCCCTGACC
>CAKPXD010000029.1 GCA_934201655.1 uncultured Streptococcus sp.
GCAAGAAGGCATTATAAACGTCCCCGATACCACCGAAAGTAGAAGGTGAGTTACAGATAACACGAATAGCTTTAACAGCTTTACCAAATTCTTTAGTCAGTTCTTCATCAGCAGTATGGATGGCAGCTGAGTGTCCAAGACCGTTAAATTCAACCATTTGACGAGCTTTAGAAATACCATCTTCACGGCTTTCAGATTTCAAAACTGCGATAACTGGTGACAATTTTTCACGAGTCAATGGCTCGTTTTCACCAACTTCTTTACATTCTGCAGCAAGAATGTTTGTTCCTTCTGGAACAGTAAATCCTGCTTGTTCTGCAATCCAAGTTGCTGGTTTACCAACGATGTCAGCGTTCAATTTTGCACCAGCACAGTTTTTGCTGTTTGCTTTCACACCGAAGCAGAATTCTTCAAGAAGAGCTTTTTCTTTTTTGTTTACAAAGTAAGTGTGGTAAGATTTGAACTCTGCTACAAATTCATCATAAATTTCTTTATCAATAATAACCGCTTGTTCAGATGCACAGACCATACCATTATCAAATGATTTAGACATTACGATATCGTGAGCGGCTTGGCGAATATTAGCTGATTTTTCAACATAAGCTGGTACGTTTCCGGCACCTACCCCAAGAGCTGGTTTACCACATGAGTATGCAGCTTTAACCATGGCATTACCACCTGTTGCAAGGATTGTTGCAATACCTTCGTGGTTCATCAATGCGCTAGTTGCTTCCATAGATGGTTCAGTAATCCACTGTACACAGTTTTCAGGAGCTCCTGCTTTAATCGCTGCATCACGCACGATTTGAGCAGCGTGAGCTGATGATTCTTGAGCTGATGGGTGGAATGCAAAGACAATAGGATTACGAGTCTTCAATGAAATCAAAGCTTTAAAGATTGCTGTTGAAGTTGGGTTAGTTGTTGGAGTGATACCACAAACAACACCAACTGGTTCAGCGATAAGAGTCAATCCTGTTACATCATCTTCTTCGATAACACCAACTGTTTTAGTGTGGCGCATGTTATTTACCACGTGCTCACAAGCAAATAGGTTTTTAGTTGCTTTATCTTCAAATACTCCACGTCCTGTTTCTTCAAAGGCATGTAAAGCCAATTCTCCGTGAGCATCAAGTGCTGCAACTGAAGCTTTTGCTACGATATAATCGACTTGATCTTGGTCGAGTTTACGCATTTCTTCAAGGGCAACCAAAGCTTTTTGCACCAAACCATCGACATGCTTTTCAGCAGCGAGTTTCTTTTCCTCTGGTGTTACAGTTTTTTTATCAGCCATATTTTCCTCCATAGCTTTCAAGGATTGTAAGTCCTTTGTTAATTTTTTCACAATCTTATTATAACTCTTTTTTCAAGATTTGTAAACAGTTTCATAGAAATTTCACAAACTTTTTTTATTCGCTTGTGAAAATAATTTTACACAGCCCTACCCATACACTTTTTAGCTTATACTTTGTGAATAATCCCATAAAACTTTTATTTTTCACAAACTTCATTGTAAAAAGGCATTGAAAGGCATCTCAATTTCCATGTAAGCGCTTTCTGGTTGTGCGGTGTAATACCTCCTCATAGAGGAGGTTATTGCGCTTGTTGGAAAAGCCCTTGTTTAAAGTCGCCTTCATAGACAACTTCTTGCTCGGTAGTTAATTTCCCTTTCCCTTCGGCTTGGCCATTAACGAAGTCACCTTCATAAACCCAACCATCCTTAGCTTGGTAGGTCCCTTTTCCATTAAATGCGCCATTTTTAAACTCACCGGTGTAGGTATCGCCATTTGAGAAGGTCATTGTTCCTTGGCCATTCATCTTTCCACGGACAATGCTCCCATCATATACAATTGAATCACCATCCAATTTTAAAACCCCTTGTTTTGGCATATTCCCTACAAATACAAGAATGGCACAAAGGACTATAACTGCTACTGTCGCAATTTCTAAACGAGGACGTGTTATATAGACACTGTATTTATCATAAAGTTTTTTTAAATTATCCATTTTTTGCCTCATTTTCTAAACGTGCTAGCCAAGCTTGGCAACCAGTTAAAACTCGATTGTAAGTTTCATCAAAATCACCTGTATACCATGGATCAGGAACACCCTCAGAAGCAAATGCCTCTAGCTTGTGTTGTTGGTCTTGAGGACACATTCGAGTCAAATCTAGAAGATTGGACTCGTCCATCCCAATGACATAATCAAAATATTCAAAATCATCCTTAGAAATTTGCTGTGATGTTTTTGATGAATCGTAAGGAATCTCGTGAGCTTTAAAAATTTTCTGAGTTCCTTTGTGAATTGGATTGCCATGTTCCCAAGAAGAAGTTGCTCTACTTTCAATCTCATAATCATCGGTTAAAAATTTCATAACAAATTCTGCCATAGGACTACGGCAAATATTACCAAGACATACAAAAACAACTTTCTTCATTATTGTTCCTCATCTTCATAGAAAAAGGGGTATGAGATCCACCCCGTTTTATTCTTCAATCGCGCTTTCACCATCAACAACTGTACCTTCTGACGTAACAGCCTCTTTAAGTGGCAAGACAGATTTGATAGCTCCAAGTTCAAAAGTCAAGTAAACTCCGTCTACATCAAGTATGATCGTTCTGTTTTCGGTATCAACTTCATCAACTGTACCGTATAAACCACCGATAGTAATGACTTCATAGCCTTTTTGAAGCTTGTTCAAGCTTTCCATACGCTTTTGCGCTTGTTTCTTTTGAGAACGTTGCATAAAGAACATCAAGGCGAACATACCTACAAGCATGATTAAAAATGTTAAATTTGGACTAATATTTTCCATAGTATTTTCTCCTTTGTATTTTACATAGGACTACTATATCAAATTTCAACTACTTTTACAAGGTTGTGCCTTGTTTTTATGGTTATAAAAAATCAGAGTTTTCACTCTGATTTTTGTGATTATTTCAAGTTTTGAACGACTTTGACTAGATTTTCAACTGTAAATCCATACTCTGCCAATACTTTTGGTGCTGGGGCAGATGCTCCAAAGGTATCAATACCGAGAACTGCACCATCAAGACCAACGTATTTGTACCAGTTTTGAGTCGCTCCCATTTCAACCGCCACACGGCGACGAACTGCATTTGGTAGGATTCCTTCTTTGTATGCGGCATCTTGTGCATCCAAGACATCTGTAGATGGCATGCTGACTACGCGAACTTTGCCACCTTGACTTGCTAATTCCTTCGCTGCTGCAACAGCTAGGTTCACTTCTGAACCTGTTGCAATCAAAATCGTGTCAAAGTCTGCTGCATTTTCATAGACAACATAAGCACCTTTCGCAACCTTATTAAAGTCAGTTCCTTCCTCAACAGTCAAGTTTTGACGAGTCAAGACAAGGGCAGTTGGTGTTTTCTCACTCTTCACTGCAAGGTACCAAGCTGCTTGAGTTTCACGCGCATCTGCTGGACGGAAAACATTGAGATTTGGAATCGCACGAAGTCCTGCCAAGTGCTCAATTGGTTCATGAGTTGGTCCATCTTCACCAACTGCGATTGAATCGTGAGTAAAGACATAGGTCACAGGAAGGCCTTGTAGAGCTGACAAACGAACTGCCGCTTTTAGGTAGTCTGAGAATACGAAGAAAGTTCCACCGTAAACTCGAAGTCCACCGTGAAGAGCCATTCCGTTCAAAACTGTACCCATTGCAAATTCACGGACACCAAACTGGATATTACGGTTCAAGCGATTTGCATCGTCCTGAAGTCCGTCAGTTTTGATGTAAGTCATATTTGAATGAGCAAGGTCAGCTGATCCACCAAGGAAGGTTGGCAATTTAGCAGCCACTACATTTAAAGCATCTTGGCTTGAGTTACGAGTTGCTTGAGAGAAGCCATTTTCTAAAGTTGGGAAGTCTTCTGGAGTCAATTCAACTGGATCGCGTCCGTCGATGATTGCTTCCACTTCTGCAGCAAGTTCTGGATGAGCTTCTTTGTAATCTGCAACTAGTTTTGTCCATGCTTCATATGCTGATGCACCTCGGTCCGCAACATTTTGTTTGAAATCAGCATAAACTTCTGCTGGGATTTCAAATGGTTCGTAGTCCCAACCAAGGGCTTGACGAGTTGCAGCCGTTTCGTCTGCACCAAGAGGAGCACCGTGTACAGCATTAGTTCCTTGTTTGTTTGGCGAACCATAACCAATAACAGTTTTTACTTCAATCAAAGATGGTTTCCCTGAAGCCTTAGCTTCTTCAATAGCTGCTTGAATAGCTTCTAAGTCTGTCCCATCTTCTACCAAGGCTGTATGCCAACCGTAGGCATTGTAACGATCGCGAACACTCTCTGTGAATGAATCTTTTGTCTCACCGTCCAAGTTGATATCATTTGAATCATAGAGAACAACCAATTTGTCAAGTTTCTGCAAACCTGCATAAGAAGCAGCTTCACTTGATACACCTTCCATCAAGTCACCATCTCCACAGATAACATATGTGTAGTGATCAAAGATGTTATAACCTTCGCGGTTATATTTGGCTGCAAGGAAACGTTCTGCTTGTGCAAAACCTGTCGCAGTTGCAATCCCTTGTCCTAGAGGACCTGTTGTTGCATCAACCCCTGCTGTATGACCAAATTCTGGGTGACCTGGAGTTTTAGAACCCCATTGACGGAAGCTCTTCACTTCATCCATGCTCACATCTTCAAATCCAGAAAGGTGAAGAAGGGCATAGAGAAGCATTGATCCGTGACCCGCTGAAAGAATAAAACGGTCGCGGTTGATCCAGTTTGGTTGAGCTGGATTGATACGAAGTTCTTTAGTGAAAAGGCTGTAAGCCATCGGAGCAGCACCCATAACCACCCCTGGGTGACCTGAATTAGCTTTATTAATAGCGTCAATACCCAAGAAACGAATAGCATTAACAGATAGATTTGACATAGAATTTCCTTTCTCTTTGAGGTGATAAGTTTATCACATATCCTATTCTACTATTATATGAAAAAACAGATAGAATAGCAATAAAACAATTTACTATAAAATGACTCAGCCGATTATACTAATTCCTAGTAGCTTGATAGTAAGGCAATAATATTTCAAAAGCCCTATCCAGTTCATCTAAAATCTTATCTAGAGTTTCTTCATCGGTCACTGGAACATCAGCTTTTATTATTACTTTGCGAATCTCTTGGTTAGATAACTGTTGTCTTAAAAGTTGTCTATTTCCCTCAGTAGCCTGCACTCTGTAACTCTCATCGTTTTTCTGAACCCAATAATAGATTCCATCAACCACTGGCACATCCAAAACTTTAGCCTGTTTTGACAAGGTAGTCTCATCTTTCTTTCTCTCTATAAAGCTGACTTCTATAGAGATTCCCCAATTATTCTGATTTCCATACAAACGAAGAGCCATCATGGGCTCTGTTACATGCCCCTCTCTCTGTAAATAAACCCAGAAATGTGGTCGTAATCTCTGCGCTTGGTTCATCCATTGACTGGTTGGGTGTAAATTCCAATCGGAATGTCTAGCTTGAAAACATTCCGCTAGGTGAGTAAATGCCTTTCGCGCTTCCTGCCCTTTTTGACGCAGGTCTAGCATTTTATCCTTTTCAGCTCCTGCTTTTTCAGGATTCCGGTACTGTTCCCCTTGATAAGCAAGATAGTCCTTGATTTCTTTCATTTTATTCCTTCTTTAGTTAGAAAAAAATCAGGTTTCCCCTGATTTTTCATTTTTTATTCTGTGTCAACTACAACGTAACGATTTGGTTCATCACCTTCAGAGTAGCTGGTTACACCTTCCATTCGTGAGATGATACGATGGATAATTTTACGCTCGCTGCTTGACATTGGATCTGTCATCTGACTACGGCCTTCTTCCAAGACACGTGTAGCTAATTTTTGAGCATAACTCTGTAACACTTCTGCACGATGTTCTACATAATCATTCACGTTGATAGTAATGTAGAAAGTTTTTGAATAACGATTGTAGAGGTAATTTTGTGCCAAAAGTTGAAGGGATTTCAAAACCTTACCATGGTAACCAATGATACGGCCTGGCTCATTTGTATCAATTTGCATGTTGATAGAGCGACGGTTAGAGGTGCTAGAAATAGTTCCCTCAACATCCATATCATCAATGATTGCTTGAACATAATTGGTTACTTCTTCAACAACCTTTTCGGTGTCGTATGTTGGCTCGACTTTCAAACCAAGATTTTCTAAGTCGCTGCCTTTTTCAGGCTCAACTTCATCTTGAATTTCTTCAGGTTGCAATTCTTTTAAAACTTCAATATGGCCTGTTTCTTCTAAAATCGTGCTGGCTTCTTTATCATTCTTAAGAATTTCAGCCTTAACTTCTTCAGAAATTTCTTGGCCTTCTTCTTCAATTTTCTTGATAGCTGCAACTACATGTCCCAAATCAACGGTTGCTTCGCTGACTGTTTTAACTGGATCATTCTGATCATTAATTTCTTTTGGAACACCCTTGATTGCCTGCTGATTTGCTTTTACAACGGTTGTCTCACTGATTGCTTCGATATCAACTTGAGCTGGTTTTGTACCAAAAAGTCCAAAAAACCCCTTTTTCTCTCTCGAAACAACTTTGATATGAGCTTTCATTCTCGGAATATTTAATTCATTCAATCCCTTTTGGATTGCTTCTTCAACTGTTGAACCTGTAAATAATACCATTATCAGATTTCTCCTTACTTTTTCTTTTTCTGTGCTTTCTTTAGAGCTTTTCTTTTCTTAACTTCTAAATCCTTCTTAGCTTGCACATCAGCTTCACGCTCTGCAATGATTTTGAAGGGGTTGTTCAAAAGGTAAGTTTGCAATACTTGATAAGCATTTGAAACCGCCCAGTAAAGAGCGACACCACTTGGAGCAGATATTGCAAAAAAGAAGATTATAACAGGCATCCCATACATCATACCTGTCATTGCACCATTTTTCTCAGGCAAAGCTTTATTTGAAAGCCAGCTACTGAGGAAGGTAAATAGGGCAGCCAAAATAGGTAGTACGAAAGTGGTATCAGCTCCACCTAGATTGAACCATAAGAAGTGGCCTGTCTTCAAAAAATCTACGTTTGATAAAGCTTGGAAAAGAGCCAATAGAATTGGCATTTGAATCAAAAGCGGCCAGAAGGATGCGGATTGCTTAATGCCTAATTCTTTAAATAATTTACGTGTTTCCTGATCTAGCTTAGTACGACTTTCCATGTCGCGACCTGGATAACGTTCGCGCAATTCTTTGATAAGAGGTTGCGCCTCTTGCATTTTTCTGGAAGCCACCATTTGTGTTTGAAAGACTGGTAACAGTATTGTTCTAATCAAGACTGTGAACAGAATAATCCCTAAACCAATGCTGACATCAAATGACAAAAATCGAATAATTTCAGCAAAAAAATAAACAAGTTTACTCCAAAAGTCTGCAGAATCTGCAGACACTTCACTAGTTGCACAAGCAGTCATTACCAACAAGGACAAACCTAACAAACTAGTCAATTGTAATTTCTTCTTCACTCTTATTTCCTTCCTGGTAAATCTTTGCTAATCTCAAAACATGAAGTAAGTTTTTTTCAATTTCTGCATATTCTAGTAGTTCAACGCCTTTTCGAGCAATCACAACAAAATCGACATTATCAACAAGTTGATTACTATTTTGAATGAGAACATGCCGGATTCTTCTCTTGATTTGGTTTCTTGTCACAGCATTTCCTAATTTTTTACTGACTGATAAACCTACTCGAAAATGTGTTTCATTGTTTTCTAATCGATAAATAACAAATTTTCGATTAGCTACACTTGCTCCCTTTTTAAATATGGCGTCGAAATCTTTCTCTTTTTTTACACGAAAGCTTTTTCTCAAAAATTCTACTCCATCTAATAAAACTACTACTATTATACCATAATTTTTCAAAAAGCCAATCATGGCAAGGTTTTAGGCTGTTTTGACTTCGAAAAAAGTAGCCATTCTTAAAAAATTTGACCAGAATCAATGAAATTTTACTAGTTTTATTAGAGAATACAAAACAAAAGCCACTCTTACGAGTGACTTTTGTAGGAGATTATTATGAAAAAGTTTAGGATTTCTATTAAATAAAGTTAGGAGGTCTTTATTTAATGATTAGAGTATACACACCTATCCTTAAATTGAACTTAAATCATTTTATTTTTTTATTAATTTTTAAAACTATGAATTGGAGCAGGAATCTGTCCTCCACGAGCAATGAAATCAGCCGAAGAAGCTCCATTGACTTTCATAACTGGGGCAGTTCCTAGCAAGCCACCAAACTCAATCATATCGCCTTCTTTACCCTTTGGAATGATACGGACAGCTGTGGTTTTCATATTAATAACACCAATTGCTGCCTCATCCGCAATCATAGCCGCAATCGTTTCTGCCGGAGTATCTTCTGGAATGGCAATCATATCCAATCCAACTGAACAGATAGCAGTCATCGCTTCTAATTTCTCAAGATTTAGGGAACCATTTTGCACTGCTGCTATCATACCCTCATCTTCTGAAACTGGGATGAAAGCACCTGACAGACCACCGACTTGGTTGCAAGCCATTACTCCGCCTTTTTTTACTTGGTCATTTAAAAGAGCTAAAGCGGCAGTCGTCCCATGAGTCCCAACTGTTTCCAGTCCCATTTCTTCCAGGACCCGAGCTACTGAATCCCCCACTGCAGGAGTAGGTGCTAAACTCAAATCAACAATCCCAAAATCAACACCTAGTCTTTCACTAGCCATCTGGCCAACTAATTGACCAATCCGAGTAATCTTGAAGGCTGTCTTTTTAACAGTTTCAGCAACTACATCAAAGCTTTGACCGCGAACTTTTTCTAAAGCACGTTTGACAACACCAGGCCCTGAAACACCTACATTGATAATAACATCAGCTTCACCAACACCATGAAAGGCTCCGGCCATAAAAGGATTGTCCTCAACTGCATTGGCAAAAACGACAAGTTTTGCAGCCCCCATATCTGAAAGCTCAGCTGTCTCCTTGATAATTCGACCCATATCAGCTACAGCAGTCATGTTAATTCCTGACTTGGTTGAACCAATATTGACAGACGAGCACACTTTGTCTGTCTCGGCCAAAGCACGTGGAATCGAATTGATGAGTATTTCATCTCCTTTTTGGTAGCCTTTTTGAACTAAGGCAGAAAAGCCACCAATAAAATCGACACCAATTTCTTTTGCTGCTCTATCTAAAGCTTTGGCTAACGGTACATAGTCCCTTGCATTTGTAGCAGCACCAATTAGAGAAATAGGTGTTACTGATACACGTTTATTGACAATAGGTATACCTAACTCAGCAGCAATTTCATCACCGACAGCCACTAAATTTGCCGCCTTAGTCGTAACTTTTTCATATATTTTATCTGCAGCCTTATCAATATCTGGATCAATACAATCAAGTAGAGAAATCCCCATGGTAATGGTACGAATATCAAAATTCTGCTCTTCAATCATTGCAATAGTTTCGGTAACTTGTCTAATATCCATAAGCACCTCCTAGATATTATACATAGCATCGAAAATAGCCGCGCTCTGAATATTGATTTTGACATTCAAGGTCTGGCCAAAGGCTTCAAACTCATTTCTTAGTTGAGTAAAATCATGTTTTTCATCACTGGATACTACAGCCATCATGGTGAAGAACTCATCCAAGACAGTTTGTGAAATATCATCAATATTTAATCCTAATTCAGCAATCTTAGTCGCAACACCTGCAACAATACCACCCTTATCTTTTCCAACAACAGTTATAATAGCTTTCATATTGGTCCTCCATCTTTGAAATCATAGAAAAATAACCATATCTATATTTTTCTTTTTTCTCAGTATAGCACATTTACTTCAAAAAAACTAAAAAACGCCTGCTTACGAAATTGTTCTTAAAAGAAAAACAATTTCGTAAACAAGCGTCTACCCTACCATCTTATGATGAGTGTTCCCGCTAGGACAAAAGTCCTAGCGGTAGACCAGAGCTAGACTAAGAGCACAGGGCTCCATCATCATAACACTCAACAAAATTGATGATTTTATACTAATTCGATGATCGCCATTGGCGCTGCATCACCACGACGTGGTTCAGTTTTAAGGATACGAGTGTATCCACCGTTACGTTCTGCGTAACGAGGTGCGATTTCTGAGAACAATTTTTGAAGTGCTGTAGTAGAAGTGTACTTATCAGTTGCTTCATCATAGTTTTCAGATGCGATTTCATTACGTACGAAAGCAGCAGCTTGACGACGTGCATGTAAATCACCACGTTTACCTAGAGTAATCATTTTTTCAACAGTTTTACGGATTTCTTTAGCACGAGCTTCAGTTGTCACGATTGATTCATTGATCAAAAGGTCAGTTGTCAAATCGCGAAGCATTGCTTTACGTTGTGAGCTAGTGCGTCCTAGTTTACGGTAAGCCATGTATTCCTCCTTTATTTATCTTTTAATCCAAGACCCAAATCAATGAGTTTGAGTTTCACTTCTTCCAAACTCTTGCGTCCAAGATTTCTTACTTTCATCATCTCTGCTTCAGATTTTTCTGTCAAATCATGCACAGTATTGATACCAGCACGTTTCAAACAGTTATATGAGCGTACAGACAAGTCAAGTTCCTCAATCGTACGTTCCAAAATACGGTCGTCCGATTCAGTATCAGCTTCTTTCATCACTTCTGCAGATTTAGCAATCTCTGTAAGATTTGTAAACAAATCAAGATGTTCTGTCAAAATACGTGCTGAAAGCCCTAAAGCATCTTCTGGAATAATAGTTCCATTTGTCAAGATTTCAAGGGTTAATTTGTCGAAACCATCATTGCTTCCTACACGAGCAGGTTCAACTTGATAGTTAACTTTTGTAACTGGTGTATAAATAGAATCTACAGCAAGTGTTCCAACTGGGGCATTATCTTTTTTATTTTCATCTGCAGGTACATAACCACGACCAGTGTTTACAGTCATAGTTGCTTTAAATGAAGCACCTTCTCCGATTGTGAAAAGATAATGATCTGGATTTACGATTTCAATATCACTGTCAGTTAAAATATCTCCGGCTGTCACTTCAGCAGGACCTTCAACATCAAGTTCAATAGTCTTTTCGTCTTTTACATATGATTTAACTGCAATACCTTTAATGTTCAGAATGATTTGCATCACGTCTTCGCGAACACCAGGAATTGTATCAAATTCATGTAATACTCCATCGATATCGATAGATGTAACAGCTGCTCCTGGAAGAGAAGCAAGAAGTACACGACGAAGAGAGTTACCAAGTGTTGTACCGTATCCACGTTCTAGTGGTTCGATTACAAACTTGCCATAATCTTTATTTTCATCAATTTTTGTTATATTTGGTTTTTCAAACTCGATCATTTAGTTACTCCCTCTTAAACGAAAAGCAGTGTAAAGGTAATGATTATACACGGCGACGTTTTGGAGGACGAGCACCATTGTGTGGCACTGGAGTCACATCACGAATTGCTGTTACTTCAAGACCAGCGGCAGCAAGAGCACGAATAGCTGACTCACGACCAGAACCTGGACCTTTTACAGTAA